>CAZGQB010000048.1:0-10770 GCA_964527055.1 uncultured Sulfuritalea sp. | reverse complement strand
AAAACCGTTCAACCCAGCATTGCATGGCGTTTGACGGGCATAACAGTATCTACAGCAGTCATGGTTCAAGCAAAGCAGCCAGACAGCCACTTGAACACCCAAGGCACCATCGTCGCCGCCTTCGGCCGGCACTACGAAATCGAACTGGCCGACGGCACGCTGGCCACCGGTTATCCGAAAGGCAAGAAAAGCCCCTTTGCCGTCGGCGACGAAGTCGAGCTCACACCCGACGGCCAGATCACCGGCCACGGCCCGCGCCGCAGCCTGCTCTACCGCAGCGACGCCTACCGCCAGAAGCTGATCGCCGCCAACGCCACGCAATTGCTGCTGGTGGTCGCCACCGATCCGTCCTTCTCCGACATGCTGCTCTCCCGCGCCCTGGTTGCCGCCGAACGCGAGGGCCTCACCACCACCATCGTGCTCAACAAGTGCGACCTCACGTCGGCACTCCCCGCCGCACGCAAGCTGCTGGCGCCCTTCATCGCGCTGGGCTGCCGCGTCGTCGAGCTCTCGGCCAGGTTCGACCCCTCGCCGCTCTTGCCGCTGCTGGCCGGCGAAAGCTCGGTGCTGGTCGGCCAGTCCGGCATGGGCAAATCGACCCTGACCAATGCCCTGGTGCCCGGCGCCGCCGCACCGACGCGCGAACTGTCCACGGCACTCGACAGCGGCAAGCACACCACCACCTACGCCCGCCTCTATCACCTGCCGCAGGACACCTGCCCCGGCGGTACGCTGATCGACAGCCCCGGCCTGCAGGAATTCGGCTTGAAGCACCTCACCGCCCAGGAAATCGAATTCGGCTTCGCCGAGTTCCGCCCCTTCCTCGGCCAGTGCCGCTTCCGCGATTGCCAGCACGACGCCGAACCCGGCTGCGCGATCAAGGAAGCCCTTGCTGAGGGCATAATTCATCCACGCCGCCTCGACCACTTCCGCCAATTTACGTCGGAGTCCCGCCATGGATCGCACTGAGCGCTTCTACAAGATCGACCAGATGATCCACGACCGCAAGCTGGTGCCGTTCGTCGATCTCATGGCGGCGCTGGAAGTCTCGCGCGCCACCCTGAAGCGCGACCTCGAGTACATGCGCAACCGGCTCAACGCGCCGATCGTCTGGGACAGGGATGCCGGCGGCTACCGCTTCGACACCCCGCACCCCGACGGCGGCGCGCAGTACGAACTGCCCGGCCTCTGGTTCAACTCGGGCGAGGTGCATGCGCTGCTGACCATGCAGCACCTGCTGACCGACCTCGACCCCGGCGGCATCCTGACGCCGCACATCCAGCCGCTGATCGCGCGCCTCAACAGCCTGCTCGGCACGGCGGAAAACACCGCCGAGGAAATCCGCCGCCGCGTGCTGATCGTCGGCCTCGGCAAACGCGAGCTCAAGCTCGCGCATTTCGAAAAGGTCGGCGCCGCGCTGCTGCGGCGCAAGCGCCTGGCCATCACCTACTTCGCCCGCGGCAGCGGCGAGACCACCGAGCGCGAAGTCTCGCCGCAGCGCCTGGTGTATTACCGCCAGAACTGGTACCTCGACGCCTGGTGCCACCTGCGCAACGACATCCGCAACTTCTCCCTCGATTCCATCCGGGAATGCAACGTCATCGAAAGGAAGGCGCGCGAGGTCTCGCATCGCAGCCTCGACGAAGTGCTCGGCGCCGGCTACGGCATTTTTTCCGGACGCAAACTGCAGCATGCAAAACTGCGCTTCACCCCGAAGCGCGCGCGCTGGGTGGCGCAGGAAACCTGGCACCCGAAGCAGAAGTGCGGCTTCGACGCTGACGGTTCCTGGCTGCTCGAATTCCCCTACGCCGACCACCGCGAACTGATCATGGACATCCTCAAGTTCGGCGCCGATGTCGAAGTGCTGGCCCCGCCCGACCTGCGCCAGCGCGTCGCCGACGAGGCGGCGCAGATGACACGGCTCTATGCCGCCGCGCCCAGGGCCGCGAGGACAACGAAGCCGAAGCAAGCCTGATCGCCGGCCCCGCCCCGCCGCGCCGGCAACCGCCGCCGGCCCGCGCAGCCACCCATCTCCATGACCGCAACATGGCCAATTGCCGCACTGCGACTCGTGTTCATGCCAAAAACGTGGTAACTTTTCCGCGCAGCACCCAAACCAAAAAAGTCCCCGACAGGAGCCCCACCATGAAAACAGCATCAATGCTTTGCGCGCTCGCCGCCGGCGCGCTACTGGTCCAACCCGCCTTCGCCCAGAACGTCAAGATCACGCCGCTGGGCGGCCAGGAAGGCGAGTTCTGCCCGCTCGACCGCGCCCTGGTCTTCGAGGACCCGAGCGGCACGCGCGTGCTCTACGACCCGGGCCGCACCGTGGCCGGCGCCGACGACCCGCGCCTGGGCAAGATCGACGTGGTACTGGTCAGCCACATGCACGGCGACCACGTCGGCAACGCCCACAACAAGGCGCCCAATTCCGGCGCCTGCGACAAACCCGATACCTCGGTCTCGGCCATGCCCAATTCCAGCGCGGTGAACATCGCCGTCGCCAAGGGCGCAAAAATGGTTACCGGCTCGGAAATGGCGGGCTTCTTCGGCAACAAGCTGAAGGCCGCCGGCGGCGACCCGAAGAACTCCATCCTCGCCCGCTTCGGCGGCAGCCAGAAACTCGGCGGCGTAAGCATCGTCACCGTCACCGCGATCCACAGCAACGCACTCGATCCCGACCTGATCGGCGGCGTGCTCGGCCAGTACCTCAAGGACGCCGGCATCGGCGCCTATGTCGGCGAGGCCACGGGCTACGTGCTGAAGTTCAGCAACGGCCTGGTCGCCTACCTTTCCGGCGACACCGGCATCACCGGCGACCAGGACAAGGTGGTGCGCGGCCACTACAACGCCAAGCTGGCGGTGATGAACATCGGCGACACCTTCACCACCGGCCCGGCCGAAGCCGCCTACGTGATCAACGACCTGGTCAAGCCGAATGCCGTGATCGCCTCGCATGCCAATGAAGTAGGCACCGTCGGCGGCAAGGTCCGCCCCGGCTCGCGCACCGAGACCTTCATCAAGGCCAGCAAGGTGCCGGTGCACGTCCCGCTCTCCGGCAAGAC
This sequence comes from uncultured Sulfuritalea sp., assembly GCA_964527055.1. GTDB lineage: Bacteria > Pseudomonadota > Gammaproteobacteria > Burkholderiales > Rhodocyclaceae > Sulfuritalea. Next base: position 7,705 of record CAZGQB010000048.1, on the reverse strand, counting down.
CATGGAGTTCAATGCCGACGGCAAGTGCGTCGGCGGCTGTTGACGATCCCGGCGGCCCGGAGCCGGAACGGCGCGGACAGCCGCGCCGTTTTTGTTTCAGGGATCCGGCGCCGCGCGGGTCGCATGACACAGTTCCATGCCGCGACTGATACCATTGGACGCAAGCCGGCAACCACCCACTGAACCCGAACAGCATGCGCCTCAGAATTCATCGTTCCGACGGAAAAATCGGTACTTATCGCCAGGATGTCGCCAGCAGGTCGAGGGTGCTGCTGAAGCGCATCGATCCCCGCACGCTATTCAGCTCTGGTCCCATCGTCATCGGCGTGCTGAATCCCTTCAGCGTCATCAACCCCGACGAGATCTGCTGCCTTGAAGTCGAAACCGACCATGCGGTCGAATTGCTGCTGCCGGAACATATCGACCGGGTCGAGAGGCTGGCCAGCCGCGAAGAGTATGAAGCGCTGCTGGCCCAGCAGTGGCCGCGCTGGATGAGTTTCAGGAAGAACCAGGACGGCGACCTGTTCGAGGCCCTGATCGAAGTCTCGCTGCGCAACGGCGAGTCGATTTTCCTGCGCGTGACCGGCCAGGTAAGCAAATCCAGCAAACTGGTCGACGCGTTCTTTCATCCTCCGGTAATCATGGCCACCTATCCGCCGAACGGCACGCTTTACATCAATACCCGATGCATCGTGCGCTCCCGCGTGTATCACAGCCGGCAGCAGGTCGACTATCCCGACGGCCTTTGGTTCGCCGAAGCTGATGACATCTGAAAATCGCCCCGGCACCTTCATCCAGTGCCTGCTGCCGGAAAGAAGTCGGCGCCGGCGACACGGCGACCGCCACTCACCGGAGCAAGCCTGATGCCCGCCAGCCTCGACGGCCAGCTCGTCGTCGCGCTCTCCTCGCGCGCGCTGTTCGATTTCGAGGAGGAAAACCGCGTCTTCGAGGACCAGGACGATTCCGCCTACATGCGCCTGCAACTCGAACGCATGGAGCAGCCGGCGCGGCCCGGTGTCGCCTTCCCGCTGGTGCAGAAGCTGCTGGCCTTCAACACCCCCGAACGCCAGCGCGTGGCCGTGGTCATCCTCTCGCGCAACGACCCGGTCTCCGGCCTGCGCATTTTCAAATCCGCCGACGCCACCGGCCTGCAACTGGAGCGCGGCGTGTTCACGCGCGGCCGGCCACCCTTCCACTACCTCAAGCCGCTGGGCGCCAACCTGTTCCTTTCCGCCAACGAGGCCGACGTGCGCGCCGCGCTCGAAGGTGGCTTCCCCGCCGCGCGCGTGTACTCCTCATCGCTGACCGAAGCCGAGCAGCACCCGCAGGAAGTACGCATAGCCTTCGACGGCGACGCCGTGCTGTTCTCCGACGAAGCCGAGCGCGTGTTCCAGGAACAGGGCCTCGCCGCCTTCCAGGACCACGAAGAACGCCGCGCGCTGCACCCGCTGCCACCGGGGCCATTCCTGCCCCTGCTGGCAGCCCTGCACCGCCTGCGCGCCGACAGCGCCGGCTGCCAAATGAAAATTCGCACCGCGCTGGTCACCGCGCGCAGCGCCCCCGCCCACGAACGCGCGATCCGCACCTTGATGGAATGGAAGGTCGAGGTCGACGAAGCCATGTTCCTCGGCGGCCTGGAAAAGTCGCGCTTCCTCAGCGAATTCGAACCCGACTTCTTCTTCGACGACCAGACAAGACACTGCGAGCCGGCGTCACGGCTGGTGCCGACGGGGCATGTGGTTAGTGGGGTGGCGAATCAAGAGTAATTCGCTCTTCGCTCTTATAGGCAAGGTGTTAGTGGAATGTATTACCTGAAGCTATGTTTCACGTAGGTAGATGCAGCCGCCATTCATGTAAATCGTGGCTGCGCTCAAGATACGCTGGGGCTGGATGTACAGCGCTTGCAATGGGCATCTTCATCGCCTGCCCATGAAGGTTCGCCGACAGAAGCAAGTCATACTTTGAATAGGGGCCGTCTTTCAAATTGGGATCGACATACCAAATCCGAAAGTCTTTCGTTACCGTAACAAGCCCGTCATCAAACAACTTGTGATGTACGCTATTCAGAAGTAGCCCGTTTCGAACGTCCAGCCGTTCTTCCGGCTTACAAATTGACCACGGGACAATGTGACAGGCTTCAAGTACGGACTGAAATGAAATGTCGGTGAAAGCACAGTGATATTGATATGCCCTAAGTAGTGCGTCCCGAAACAGCGATTGCGCGATGCCCCGTGTTTTGACCATGCGCATGATGTCAGCCGCGCTACTGGGATTACCGGCTAATTCAGTTACGATTTCTTCGTATGTCGTTCCATTAGAGGCGAAGGCGAACGGATTCTGGATAGCGTTCCAGTTGTAGGAACGAACGAGTGTCTCTCCTTCATCCAGTTTATCTACGTCATAGGCAATGAATCCTGCGCCAGGCTTTCCACTTTGATTGACGATGAGAATGGTTAGAGGAGGAAGCTTCTCCTCTAGACAGTAGTCTTGGATCAAGGCAAGTACATATCGTACTGCCCGGTGATGGACGCCAAGCAACGCTCCCAACTCCCCATAAGTGATAATTTTTCCCTCAGTCGCTCTCTTGGTAAGAATGGGCCATGCTCGAAATGCCCGCTCCGCTTGATTGATGGTCATGGCCGATACGGCTCCGATGAAACGCAACGTTTGAGTTCTGCTGCGGCCGAAGGTAGTCGCCTGGAACGCTCGGTTAGACTACTCATCTCCACCAGCGACAATTTCCGCGCTCCCCTGCGAGTCATCTTCATTGCGCCGAATTGCGCGCAGTTGCGTCATTATCTCGTCACCGTAAGGCGTAAGAGTCCAATAGGTACCCGAGTCCTTGACGGATCTTGCTTTGTCATTCTTCGCAATGAGTCCCAAGGCTCGCAGTTGAACTTTGACGGTTTGAAAATCGTCCTGACTGATGCGGAAGCCTCGAATCGCGTGACGAGCGAGTTTCTTATCTTCTCGCAACCGATCGAAGTTCTCGGTTTCTGCGAGGCTATCGAGTGCGCTCTTTAGGGCTGGTTCAGTCGCCTCGTGAATCATCAAGGGCGCGATGCAAGCAAAGATTTCATTCCACGTTGGTGTAAAGCTGGAGGACCAGGTTCTGGATTGGTATTCCCCTGGCGCAGTTGCAGCAAAGGAGAAGCGAATGGAATGCTCCTCGTCTCCCTGGGCCAAGCCTTCCGACCCCTTTGGCGCTGAGATGCGCGCTCGAGACAGTTCCGTCTGTAATTCCTCAACGCGGCGGCGCAACTGCAAAAGTTCCATCGTCGCCTCGCGGTCCGCCAGTTCGTTAGCTCGCACCCAACCGACGGCCGGATTTGACTTGATTAATTGAATCAGGCTTCTGCTCACAACAGAGCCGAGCTCTTGAGGTGATTCCCAGTGCTTACAAAGCTTCTTCTCAACTGATTCACGGAACGCTTGCAGTTTCTCCTTGCCTTCGACCGTGGACTCCGAGTTGTCAGCGATGATCTTTCCAGGGCTGCGATGTAAGAACGCGATTGTCGGCTTGCCGGTTGAGAGTGCGTACCGGTACTCCATTTCCGTGTAGCTGATTCCTTCGGGACCAATTGAGCCGTAGCGGCCGCCTAAGATCAGCACGTAGTAGTCGCAGTCGTCGATTACCTTCTTGATTAGGTTCCATTGGGTCTCATTTGCCGCAGGAAATAGCTCCATGCCAGAGGGAATACAGTCCAACTCTAAAAGCGCGTGCATGACTTCCTGCCGCTCTGCCTCCAGATCACGAAACGTGCTGCTTACAAAAACTTGATATCGCTTCTCCACAAGGACTCCTGATGTTTGAGTTGGCTAACGAAGCTGTAGAAAAAGTTCATTCATGCACGCATCCTGCCGTAAACCAAACGGAATTCAAAAGGGCCAATATCGTAATGACTTACGCATCCGCCACCGCGTCATGGAAGTCGTTCTCGTGGACAAGAACGATTCGAACGCCCTCTTTCCTAAGCGTTACAGCCTTTTCAACCTTACGTCCATAGCAGGCATACGCCCAAGCAGGGTTGCCCTCGGCGCCGATCACCAAGTAGTCGGTCTTTTTGGTTACACCCTCACTCGGCTGCCCGCCAAGTTGTGCAACCAGTTCATTGAACTGCTTTCGACTCAAGCGATTGGAAGCGCCTGTAAAGCAGAATGACTTTCCATCAAAGGAAATCTCCGGACACATCGTGCAAACACCAGTGAGCGACGCGCCCTCCAGCATCTGTGGCGTCGTGATTGTCCGATTATCAAGAAGCGCCAGAAATTCAGAGAAAAAGGCTTGAAGCAACTTCTGCTCATTCTCGTCAATTTTTCCGTCGCGCAGTACCGCAGAAACAATGCTCTCGACCTCGTCGTAGGGCCAGCAAGTCTTGAGGGTTTCATGATCGGCCAACCAATCAGATAGCCCCCGCAACTCCTCCTCAGTGATGGTGCCGTCAGCCATGATTCCGCCAAGCATCCCGTGGAGGCGCTGCATGTCAGCGGTAACCGCATCAAAAAACTCAGTGGAGCGAAGCTTTTCGCATACGAAGAGAATGTCGTCCTTTTCGTCCTTTGATAGCTGACCATCACGCAAGGCTTCTACCACCACCGGCATGAGTTCGTTGTATGGGTGGCGATCGTAAAGGCTGCGGTTCTCGTCGAGCCATAGCTGCAAGAACCTGACTTCGTCGGCCGAAATCTTACCGTCCGCAGCGACCCCTTCGACAATCCCAATCAGGGAGTTGACGGCCTTATCGAGGCGGGAGCGACCGGAAAACTTCAAGTACTCGCGGTGATCAGGATGTGTCATGAGTGATGATGATGAGATGAAAACTCTAGTCTAGCAATAGGAGAGAATCAGAGGGCTAGGTTCGAGCTAAACGGGTCAGGTTCGAATTGAATCAATCGATTGAAAGTCTAAGTTGAGCCACTTGAAAATGGCCCGGCTTTTTTTGGTCAGCTCCACGACCAGCGATTCTTAGCCACACCCCTTGCGATCAGCCGGTGGATGAGCTGCTCGACCGTCATGTCGCCGATCCGCCGTACGTAGTTCTTCGCAAACGATAGTGGGCTTTGCCCATGGCCTACCGCATAACCTGCTGCCTGCAGCAGTGCGGCATCGATATCGTCACGCTGTCTTGGCATAGATACGCCAGTCGGGGCCGATGCCGGGTCGCTACGCGATTCGCCGGCCTGTATTGGGCCGTCGCATTCTCTCTCTCGTTCCGGGATATATAGCGGTGTACCAAACGGTTCGTTCAGTGCCGGACGCATCTTCGGAAACATTAAGCCGAACAGCCGATCGTAGGTGGTTTCACGAACATAGGTTTCCTCCTCCTTCCGGATGCTATTCACGACGTTCCCGCGCCAGGCAACGACCTTCTCCTGATGATCTCCAGTCAGGGCTGGCGGGTAGATTTTCATGGCGATCAAGTAGAGAGTGTGCCATTTCCTGACGCGAATACCGTCGTGGAAGATGGCGTTGATGACACCCCAGATATCGGTCCGATATTCGATGCCGATACCATCATGGAACGAGAGAATTCGAGCGATTATCGTCCGCAGCGGATGTTCCTCAAGAAGGGACGCCGGATAGCCATGCACCATCAGACCGCAGATCGCTTCGGACACATCGGCCTGCGCCTGGCGCCACGTCCCGGTATCCGGCAGGCCTTCACCAAACGATAGCTGCTCCTGCCAGCGACGACGGAATGCGTCGAGATAGCGTTTCGCCCACTCCGCTGCTGGTACATCGAGGATCGCCTGCCGCTCCCGCTCCATGTCCACCGCGCGCTCTTCTTCCTGTTGTATGGCAGAAATCAGGCGAGCCTTTTCTTTCGCCAGTACCGGGTGATAGAGCCAGCGCTTGCCGGCGACCTCATCAACCACGAGTTGGGTAAACTCCTCCCGCGTGACCCTGCCGCCCATCCGGCTGATATCGATTTCGAGCGCCGGCCAACCGAATGACGACAATCGCTCGATGCGCTCGGCCGTGATCGGGTTGGTCACCGTTACCTCGATGAGCATGGAGCGGCGCAAGCCATCGTTCTCGACCCAGGTTGCCACTACATCCGGAACGGAGTGTCCCAGATGCACCTCGAGTTCCACCGAGGAAAGCCGCAATTCAACATCTCGGGCTGACCATGTTCGACTATCGGTGAAACTATTGGCGCGCTGCAATGCAGCTTCCACATTCAGTTCCGGTATTCGAATCCGGCGCTCGCGTTCCAGGATCGCCTTGACTTCCCGGTGCAGCAGTGTCTCCCTACGCTCGGCTGGGCTCAGATCGATCGACAAACCACCAGCACCGATCCAATCGAGGGCGTCAGTTGCCCTCTCCATGGCGGCCGCACTAGCTTCGGCATCTAGTTCGCTGTCAGTCCAATGCCTCACCCAGCAGCCCTCGTTCCAGACCAACTGCAGCCGAGCAAGGACTTGCTCCGGCGTCATTCTCGATATGGCTGGATCATCCGCCTGGATCTCGATGCAGGCCGTCAGATGACTTTCGCCTTCGGAGTTATCGCCCATCTCTCCGCGACCCACCAACCGGACAAGCAATCGCCGCCCGTCATCGAGGATCAGGAGCGCTTTTGCTTCATCCGTGAAGTCGCACTGCGCGACACTTACCGCTTCTGCCGCACGCTCGACCCACGCGTCGTAATACGTTCCGCTAAGACCTTCGACCTTGCCGGAACGAAGGCGGCGCGGCAAGACGATCCTCTCTTGCCGGCTGAACATCGCCTCGACAGCCTTGCGAGCGGCGACGATGCCGCACTCGGCCCGTGCGGAACCTTCCGGATGGCGAAAATGGGGTCGGCGCTTCCACACCGATTTGCCGGCATTAACGGCGATCAGCGGAAGATTGCAGCTCGGACAAGCGCAGTTGCACTTGCCGCCGTTGTGAGCGGCATCAAGTTCAAGGATATATCGGGGGCAGCGGGATTCCGAATCTACCGCCCAGGCCATCACCAGATCGTCGGTTAAGAGTCGATCAGAGCCTTGGCCGACGGCCACTTCAAGACGTGATTTACCTTGTGGAGACATTCGGTATCAAAGGAGCTAGCTTCGAATCGAAGCAATACATCTTCCGACTTGAAAAGTCGGCGATGGCGACACGGCGATCAGCCGGCCTTGGTAGTAAATTCGACATGACCGCATAGCCGCTTCCGGAATCGAGTGCCCCTCATTCAGATGCACATTTAACCTTAGCCAGAAATCTTGCCAGATCAAACGCCGAAAGCCCTTCACCGTAGAGTTCATTTACCTGCCAAAGGCCGCTCTCCCGAATCTTTTCTTTGGGCGATGACAAACCAAGCCATCCCGCAGACGCTCCACAGTCGCGGCAATGCGACACCGTCGAAACCATCCTTGCCTCAAGACTTAGGCGAGCAGATTTCTCGGCCTCGCCTATCACCACGAACTCGAATCGTTCCTGGATATAGTCTGACACCTGCCGTTCCACCTCGGCCTGCTTTCTGAAATCAACCAGCGGCCCCAGCTCGTCCTTTGCCTTCCTCGTGGTCAGGTCGAATTCCCATTCGCGAATGAATGGGTCGTGATTGCGGTTCAGCAGTGCGCGACCGATATTCTTGCGAAGGATGCTGCGATCCTTGCTCGGCGTGATGAAGTGCTGCTTGAGGCGGGATCGCAGTTGCGCTTCGCCGGTGTGTGTGCCAATGCTCACGATGCGATCACCGCCGTGGCCGGTCTCGACTTT
>CAZGQB010000047.1:7123-10784 GCA_964527055.1 uncultured Sulfuritalea sp. | reverse complement strand
CGAAGCCGGCTTCGACAACTTCATGCAGACCGGCCGCAGCGGCCCGGCGAAGAAGAAGTAAATCCCACGCTGCCGCTCGCGGCAGCGGACGGACACTGCAAACCCTGCTCCGGCGGGGTTTGTTTTTTTCAGCCCATGGCGAGGCGCCAGAGTGAGGTGATTTCCGCGGCACGCGCGGCATGCAAAGGATCGCTGCTGTCCGCCGCCCGCGGATGCATCGGCCTTGCGTCGAGCCGGCCGAGCACCGCGAGGCCGGCCGTGTCGAAGGCCACCAGCAGTTCCGCGCGCGTGCGCAGCCCCAGGTGTTCGGCGAGATCGGAGAGGATCAGCCAACCCTCGCCGCCCGGTTCCAGATGCCCGGCCAGTCCCGCGATGAATCCCCTGAGCATGCGACTGCCGGGGTCATAGACCGCGCGCTCGAGTGAGGAGCCGGCCCGTCCCGGCAGCCAGGGCGGATTGCACACGATGAGCGGCGCACGGCCCGACGGGAACAGGTCGGTGTCGATCACATCGATGCTTTCCGCCAAGCCCAGCCGTTCCATGTTTTCGCGCGCACAGGCGCGCGCCCGCACATCGCTGTCGGTGGCGACGATCCGCTTCACGCCGCGCCGCGCCAGGACTGCGGCGAGCACCCCGGTACCGGTGCCGATGTCGAACGCCAGGTCGCAGTGCGGCGGCAGTGGCGCCGTCGCCACCAGATCGACATACTCGCCGCGTACCGGCGCGAACACGCCGTAATGCGGATGGATGCGCGCCCCCAGGGCCGGAACGTCGACGCCCTTCTTGCGCCATTCGTGGGCTCCGATCAGACCCAGCAGTTCGCGCAGGGAAGCGACGAACGGACCGGCAGCAGGTCCGTAGGCCTCGGCACAGGCCTGTTGCACATCGGGCGCCCGCCGCAGCGGAATCCGGTACGCGTCGTCGAAGGGCAGCAATACCATGCCCAGCGTACGGGCGCGCTGCAGCTGCGCCAGCCGGTAGTTGTGGAAGGCCTCCACATTCGTCGCCTGCGCCGCAGCCTTGCGCGGCTTGCGCTCGATGCGCCGGGCCATGGCCTGCAGCAGCTGGCGCGCATTCTGGAAGTCGCCGCGCCAGAGCAGGGCCGTGCCCTCGCACGCCAGGTGATACGCCTCGTCGGCGCTGATGCGGTCATCGGCGACGATGACCCTTTCCGGTGGCGCGGTGCCGGCCTCCGACTGCCAGCGCAGCGAACGCGCCGCACCGTCTTCGGTCCAGGTAATGGACGCGGATGCGCTCATGACGCCTTGCCGCCCGACAGGATGTCTCGCACCGGCACGATCGTGACCTTGATGAAGATGGAATGGATGCATGGTACGTGGCGCGCGGCCGCCTGTAAATTTGCAATCGCCTTGCCGGGGAAGGGCAGGTCACCGTGCCGCCGGCGCCGACTTTTTGCCGGTGCCGCCGCGCCGGGGACTTGCGGTAAAGTCGCAGTCCCTGTCATGTCTCCCGCCGCGATGTCGCCACGCCTGCTGTTCACCATCGTTTTCATCGAAGGCTACTGTTCGCTCGGCGCCGAGATCATCGCCCTGCGCCGGCTGATACCGCATGTGGGCAGTTCCATCGTGGTCACGGCGCCGACCATCGGCCTGTTCCTGCTCGCCCTGGCGCTCGGCTACCACTCCGGCAGCCGCGTCGCCGCCGACTACCGCAGCGTGGTGGCGCGCAACTTCCTGATTTCTGCCGCATTGATGGGCGCCGGCCTCGCCGGCGGCAGCGTCGATGCCATCTTCGTCGCCAACTCGGCGGGTATGGCCTATCTGGTTTTCATCGGCGCCATCCTCTGCCCGCTGGCCTGGCTGCTGGGACAGACGGTGCCGATCCTGACCAACCTGATGCGTGCTCAGCGCAGCGGCGAAGCGGCGGGGCGCGCGCTGTTCTGGTCGACGCTCGGCTCCTTCCTCGGTTCCGTCACATTGTCGCTGGTCGTCATGCAGCTGTTCGGTGTCTGGGCCGCGGTGCTGCTCGGCGCCCTGATGCTGGTCGCCGGGGCCGCACTGGTGCAGCGCCCGCAGGCCTTGACGGTGGGCCTGCTGCTGGCCGTGACCGCCTTGAGCGTGGCGACCAATCTGGGCGACCGCCGGCGCGCCGATACGGCCTATGCCGACTATGCCGTCGAACCCGTGGAGCGCGATGGCATGCTTGCCCCGCGCGCCTTCGTGGTCAACAACCAGAATGCGTCGGTGATCGACACCAGCGAGCCGCCGCGCTATGCGCGCTACGTGCAGCATCTGCGGCGGATCCTGCTCGATGACCTGCGCTTCAGCGAGCGTGACATCCTGGTGCTGGGCGCAGGCGGCTTCACACTCTCCCACCGCGAGCCGCTGAATCGCTACACCTACGTCGATATCGACCCGGCGATCCGCGCCATCGCCGAGCGCGATTTCCTGCGCGAAGCGGCGCGCGGCGAGTTCATCGCCACCGATGCGCGCCGCTTCGTGATCGACACCCCGCGCCGCTTCGATGCCATCGTGGTCGATGTCTACAGTTCCCGCACCTCGATCCCCGGCCATCTGGTGACAAGGGAGTTCTGGCGCGACACGCGCCGCGCCCTGAAACCCGGCGGGGTCATGCTGGCCAACCTGATTCTCGACGGCCAGCTCGCCAGCCCCTATGCACGCAACCTGCTGGCGACCATCGAAAGCGCCTTCGGCCGCTGCGCGGTCGAGGTGCTGGCCAAGTCGGCGCCGGTCAGCAACGTCATCGTCACCTGCTTCGCCGTTGAGAGCGGCGAAGCGGCCAGGGTTTACGCCGACGAACGCAACCTGGCGGACATCGACAGCGCGCGCTCACCCTAGCTTCCGCGTCCGCGGCGGCGCCGTATCGCCGGCGCCGACTTTTGAGACCCTCAGTTGCCGGCGATGGTCATGCGCTCGACCAGGATGGAACCGACCTGTTTCGAGCCGCGAACTTCGATGTCATTGCCAATGGCGGCAATGCCGCGCAGCATTTCGCGCAGGTTGCCGGCGATGGTGATTTCCTCCACCGGATAGGCGATCTCGCCCTTTTCCACCCAGTAGCCCGCGGCGCCGCGCGAATAGTCGCCGGTGACGTAATTCACGCCCTGGCCGAGCAACTCGGTCACCAGCAGGCCGGTACCCATTTCACGCAGCAAGCCCTTGAGGTCGTGCCGGCCGGGTTGCACCAGCAGGTTGTGCGCGCCGCCGGCGTTGCCCGTGGTCTGCAGGTCGAGCTTGCGCGCGGAATAAGTCGAAAGGAAGTAGCCCTGCAACACGCCGTCCTTGACCACCTCGCGATCGTGCGTGGCGACACCGTCGTCATCGAACGGTGACGAGGCGAAGCCGCCGCGGATATGCGGCCGCTCGCTGATCTGCACGAAGTCGGGAAACAGCTGCCGGCCCAGGCTGTCGACCAGGAAGGATGTCTTGCGGTAAAGCGCTCCCCCGGAAATGGCATGCACGAAGCTGCCGACGAGGCCGGTCGCCAGCGGCGCCTCGAAGATCACCGGGCATTTGCGTGTCTTCAGCTTGCGCGCGCCGAGCCGCGACAGGGCGCGCCGCGCGGCGTAATCGCCCACGGTCGCCGCGTCGGGAAACTTCCGCGGGTCGCGCTGCGAGACATACCAGTCGTCGCGCTGCATGTCCTCGCCTGCGCCGGCGATCACCGAGCAGGACACGTA
>CAZGQB010000047.1:0-7023 GCA_964527055.1 uncultured Sulfuritalea sp. | reverse complement strand
AGTCGTCGCGCTGCATGTCCTCGCCTGCGCCGGCGATCACCGAGCAGGACACGTAATGCCGCGAGGTGGCGAAGCCGCCCATGAAGCCCAGGCTGTTGGCGGAAACGAAGTGCGAGGTCTGCGCGGAAACCGTAGCACCTTCCGAGTTTCCGATCATGGGACTGACATCGAAGGCGGCCTGCTCGCAATGCCGCGCGATGGCTATCGCCTCCTCCACCGGAATGTCCCAGGGATGGAACAGGTCAAGGTCCATGGTTCTGGTCGCCAGCAGTTTTGCGTCCGGCAGGCCGGCGCAATCGTCCTCGGCGGTGAAGCGCGCGATGGACAGCGCCGCCTCGACCGAGGCCCTTACCGCCGCCGGCGAGAAATCCGAACTGCTGGCATGGCCGCGCCGCTGGCCGATGTATGCGGTGACGCCGAGTCCCTTGTCGCGGTTGTACTCGATGGTCTCGACTTCCTGCCGGCGCACGCTGACCGACTGGCCGAGCCCTTCCGAAACATCCACCTCGCAAGCCGTGGCGCCCATGCCGGCAGCGTGGTCGAGAACGGCCTGCGCCAGTGCGCGCAATGCTTCCTGGGAGTGGGCAAAACCTTGGGACATGCGGGAATCCTTCAAAGTGTGACGCTGGACGCGAAGCTATAATGATATCCCACGGGGAGATACCGTCCCCTTCGCGCGCTCCGGGGACATAACCGTGGAAGATATCGATAACGACGCCGGACAGTATTCAGGGCCCAGCAAATCGCAGCGCAAGCGCGAAATGACTGCGCTGCAGGATCTCGGCGCCGAGTTGGTGACGCTGTCGAAGGAACGCCTGGCGAAGATCGACATGCCGGACCGCCTGCGCGATGCATTGCTCGAAGCGCAGCGCATCACCAAACACGAAGCACGGCGACGGCAGATGCAATACATCGGCAAGATCATGCGCGATGTCGATGCGGCGCCCTTGCGCGCCGCGATGGACGAAATCAACGGCGTCTCGAAAGCGGCGACCATCCGTCAGCATCAGCTGGAAAGATTGCGTACGCGCCTGATGGAAGACGAGGCGGCGTTCGGCGAAGTCGCCCGCGATTACCCTGGCGCCGACATGCAGCACCTGCGCCAGTTGAGGCGCAACGCAGTGAAGGAAGCCCTGCAGGGCAAGCCGCCGCGCGCCTACCGCGAATTGTTCCGCGAACTGCGCGCGCTCGAAGTAGCCGGCGAGCCGGATGACCCAGCCGACGTCGAAGACGCTTAGCCGCTGCTAGGCGAGATCCTTCTGCGCGGCAGCCGCGGGGCTGGTACTCGACGTGAGTATGGTCAGCAAGGCTTGCGCATGCTCCGCCGCATCGCGCCCCAGACCGGTCAGGTAGCCGCCATCAGCAAGGCTGAGCAAGCCCTTTTCGTGCAATCGCCGCGTCGCGGCAATGACGTCCGGATCGGCATTCTTGTGCACCTTGATACCCTGCTGGCTGGTCGCCGGGTCGAAGCGGATCAGGGTATTCAGTTCATGGACAAGATCAGGCGTGTAGGGCATGGCAAACCTCGTTCTCAAATGTTCGACAAAACCGGACTGGCCCCATTCTAGCTGCCGGACTCGGGAACACGGCCATCGACGCCGATGAAATCTTCGATTGGGCGGTGCGTCACAGGCCCGGGTCGGCGCCCTCGCCCTTCAGCGTCGCCTCGACCATGCTTCGGGTAAGTTGCGGCGCCAGCAATTCCATGAAGTCGTAGTCGTAGCCGCGCAGCCAGGTATCGCGGCGAAAGGCGATGCGCGTGGTGTTGCCCTCGAACAGATGGGCGGCCGGCAAGGCGGCCAGCGCATCATCGCGCAAGGGATCGAAAGCCATTTCGGCGATGATGCCGACACCGAGGCCGAGGCCGACATAGGTCTTGATCACGTCGGAATCGATCGCGGTCAGCATCACGTCGGGCCGCAGGTTCTGCCGCTCGAAGGCGCGATCGATGTGCGAACGTCCGGTGAAGGTGGCGTCATAAGTGATCAGCGGGTAGTCCGCGAGGGCTGCAAGCGTCAGCGGCTGGCGCTGCAAGAGCGGATGTTCCTTTGGCGTCACCACCAGATGCGCCCACTGGAAGCAGGGCAGGGTCAGCAGTTCCGGGTGCCGGTCCAGCGCCTCCGTGGCGATGCCGATGTCGGCGCTGCCGTTGAGTACCCAGTCCGCCACCTGTAGCGGACTGCCCTGCTGGATGTGCAGGCGGATTGACGGATGGCGCTGGACGAAACGCCGGATCACCGGCGGCAGGGTGTAACGCGCCTGGGTGTGGGTGGTGGCGATCGAGAGGGTGCCGCTGCTCTCCGCCGCGTAATCCTCGCCGACGCGCTTCATGTTCTGCGCCTCTGCGAGCATGCGCTGCGCCATGGCCAGCACGGCGCGGCCGGGTGGAGTGATTCCCGTCAGACGCTTGCCGCTGCGCTCGAAGATCGTCAGGCCCAGCTCCTCCTCGAGCAGGCCGATCTGCTTGGACACGCCCGGTTGCGAGGTAAACAACGCTTCGGCGGCAGCCGAGACATTCAAGCCGCGCCGTTCCACTTCGACCAGGTAACGCAGTTGTTGCAGCTTCATGGGTCCGATTATATAACTTTTGGCTATATACAAATATTAATAAAGTATTTTTCAGGACTATATCAAGTCTTTAGGATGCACTGCATCATGGAATTCGCGCTCAACCCCCTGCTCCCGCTGTCCGGCTTTGCCGTCGGCGTCCTCGTCGGCCTGACCGGCGTCGGCGGCGGCTCGCTGATGACACCCCTGCTGGTGCTGCTCTTCGGCTTCAAGCCGGCGACCGCAGTGGGCACTGACTTGCTCTATGCGGCGATCACCAAGGCCGGCGGCTCCTGGGTACATCAGCGGCATGGCAACATCGACTGGGCCATCACCGGCCGTCTTGCCCTCGGTTCGGTTCCCGCCGCCGCCTTGACGCTGCTGCTGCTGGCGCAACTTGGCATCAAGGATCACGGCGCCACCGGTTTCATTTCCATGGTGCTCGGCTTCGCCCTGCTGCTGACCGCCGCCTCGCTGTTCTTCCGCCAGCGCCTGCTCGACCTGGCCAGGCGCCGTAGCGCCAGCGCCGTCCCACCAGGGGATACCGCTGCGCATAACTTTTCGCGGCGCCATGTCGCTGGGCTCACGGTTCTCGTCGGCGCCATCGTCGGTGCCCTGGTCACGATTTCCTCGGTCGGCGCCGGGGCCCTCGGCGTGACCGCCCTGAGCTTTCTCTACCCGCAACTCGCCACGCGCCGCATCGTCGGCTCGGACATCGCCCACGCCGTGCCGCTGACCCTGATCGCCGGCCTCGGCCACTGGTGGCTGGGCACGGTGGATGTGGTGCTGCTGGTGTCCTTGTTGATCGGGTCGCTGCCGGGTATTGCGCTTGGCGCCCATTTCGCCGCCAGGGTGCCGGAACGCGCCCTGCGCGGCCTGCTTGCCTCGGTCTTGTTGCTGGTCGGCGGCAAGCTGATCCTCGCTTAAGGAAAAATTATGAGCCCCCACGCTCACATTCGTTCGCTGCCCCCAGAGGGGGCGCATGCCTTCTTTGGGGCGGCCCTGCAGGAGGCATAGCATGTACAAATACGACGACTACGACCACGCCATCGTCCAGGCCCGCGTCGCCCAGTTCCGCAATCAGACCGGGCGCTATCTTGCCGGCGAGCTAAGCGATGACGAGTTCCGTCCGCTGCGCCTGCAAAACGGCCTCTACATCCAGCGCCACGGCCCGATGCTGCGCCTGGCCGTGCCCTACGGCCTGCTCTCGGCCGCCCAGTTGCGCCGTTTTGCCGACGTCGCCCGCCGCTACGACCGCGGCGTCGGCCACTTCACCACGCGCCACAACCTGCAATTGAACTGGGTCAAGCTGCCCGACGTGCCGCAAATCCTTGCAGATCTGGCGCAGAACGAGCTGCACGCGATCCAGACTTCGGGCAACTGCATCCGCAACGTGACCACCGATCATTTCGCCGGCGTCGCCGCCGACGAGATCGCCGATCCCCGCCCCTGGGCCGAAATCCTGCGTCAGTGGTCGAGCTTACATCCCGAGTTCGCCTACTTGCCGCGCAAATTCAAGGTCGCGATCTCCGGCGCCATTGAAGACCGCGCGGCGATCCAGGTGCATGACCTCGGCTTGCAGGTGGTGCGGGACCCGAACAATTCCGCCGAAATCGGTTTCAAGGTCCATGCCGGCGGCGGCCTCGGCCGCACCCCGCTGCTCGGCCAGGTGGTGCGCGAATTCCTGCCGTGGCAACACCTGCTGAGCTACACCGAGGCGCTGGTACGGGTGTTCAACCGCCACGGTCGCCGCGACAATGCCTTCAAGGCGCGCATCAAGATCCTGGTCAAGGCGCTGGGGCACGAAGAGTTCGCGCGGCAGGTCGAGGCAGAATGGGCTCACCTCAAGGACGGCCCGGCGACATTGACCGTCGCCGAAGTCGAGCGCGTGGCCGCGCAGTTCGTCGCACCGGCGTATGAGACCCTGACCGAGGACGACCTGTGCCACCTCGCCAACTTGCGCGAAGACAAGGCCTTCGCGCGCTGGGTCGAGCGCAACGTGCAGGCGCACAAGGTGGCGGGCTATGCGGCCGTTACGCTGTCGCTGAAAAAGGCCGGCACCGCGCCGGGGGATGCGACGTCGGAACAAATGGAAGCCGCCGCGGATCTCGCCGAGCGCTACAGCTTCGGCGAGATCCGCGTTTCCCACGAACAGAATCTGATCCTCGCCGACGTACCGCAGCGCGAGCTCTACACCGTCTGGCACCGCGCCAAGGGCGCGGGGCTGGCGTCACCGACCGTCGGCCTGATCCAGGATCTGATCGCCTGCCCCGGCGGCGACTTCTGCGCCCTGGCCAATGCCAGATCGCTACCCATCGCCGCCGCAATCCAGGAGCGCTTCGAGGATCTCGACTACCAGCACGACATCGGCGAACTGGAACTCAACATCTCCGGCTGCATGAATTCCTGCGGCCACCACCACCTCGGCGCGATCGGCATCCTCGGCGTCGACAAGAATGGCGCGGAGTGGTACCAGGTCACGCTGGGCGGCCGCCAGGGCAACGATGCGCGCATCGGCGAAGTGATCGGCCGGGCCTTTGCCGCCGCAGAAGTGCCGGACGCCGTCGAGCGCCTGATCGCAACCTATCTCGCGCATCGCCATGCCGACGAACGCTTCATCGATACCTTCGATCGCATCGGCATCGAAGCCTTTCAAATCGCTGCCTACCCCCATCCCCATCAATCAAGGAGAGTCGCAAATGGCTGACAAGCAGATCATCAAGGAGCGTCGCCTGCAGGATGACACATGGAAAGTCGTAACCCTGATCGACGGCGAAGTACCGTTCGACGTCTGCCTGCCGGTCGGCCCGCTGCTGGTCCCGGTTGCGGTCTGGAAAGCCAAGAAGGCCTGCCTGATCCATCGCGAGTACGAGCACGGCACACCGCTCGGCATCTGGCTCGCGCCGGAGGACGACCTCGCCGAAATCGCCGGCGACCTCGACGACTTCAGCGTCATCGCGATCCATTTCCCGAAATTCACCGACGGCCGCGGCTATAGCACGGCGCGGCTGCTGCGCGAGCGCCACGGCTACGACGGCGAGTTGCGCGCCTTCGGCGACATCGGCCGCGACCAGATCTTCTTCCTCAATCGCGTCGGTTTCGACGCCTTCGTCATCGGCGAAGGCAAGAGTGCCGAGGAGGTGCTGGCCGCGTTCGATGATTTCCCCGAAAGCTACCAGGGCGATGCGGTCCAGCCGCTGCCGCTGTTCCGCCGACGGGTCGCCTGAACCCGAACACCAAGGAGTTGCCATGCTGCGCGAAAACCTGCCTGACCTCGCCGACCTTGACCTGGTTGCCGCCGTTGCCGAAAAAGCTATCGCCGTAAAACAACTGCTACGCGATGTCGCGCGCGACTATGCACCGGTCGTGTTCGCCAACAGCCTGGGTGCCGAGGACATGGTGCTGACCGACATGATCTGGGGCCAGGGCCTCGACATCGGCATTTTTTCGCTGGATACCGGCCGCCTGCCGGCCGAGACCTATGAGTTGATGGCCACCGCCGAACGCCGCTATGGCTGCCGCCTGGAGGTGTTTGCACCGCGCCACGAGACGGTGCAGTCCTTCGTCACCGGCTTCGGCATAAATGGTTTCTACGACTCCGTCGAAGCGCGCAAGGCCTGCTGCCACGCGCGCAAGATCGAGCCGCTGCAGCGCGCGCTGTCCGGCAAGCAGGCCTGGATCACCGGCCTGCGCGCGGCGCAGTCGCCGACCCGCGACAAGCTCAAGACCGTGGCCTTCGACCACGCCAACAACCTGGTCAAGATCAGCCCTCTGGCCGACTGGACCGAGCGCGAGGTCTGGGTCTATCTGCGCGCCAACCAGGTGCCCTACAACGCGCTGCATGATCGCAACTATCCCAGCATCGGCTGCGCGCCCTGCACCCGCGCCGTGCAACCCGGCGAGGATATCCGGGCGGGACGCTGGTGGTGGGAGTCGCCAGAGACGAAGGAGTGCGGTCTGCATCTGGTCGACGGCAAGCTGGTGCGCATCGCTCCAGACCATGCAAAAGTCGGCGCTGGCGAGACGGCGGTGGCAGCATGAATGCGCCCGTCCTCGATCCCGCAGCGACGCGGCGCCCCAATGCACTCGACCACCTCGACTGGCTGGAGGCGGAGGCAATCCACATCCTGCGCGAAGTGGCGGGCCAGTGCAGCAACCCGGCGCTGCTGTTCTCCGGCGGCAAGGATTCCATCGTCCTCCTGCGCCTGGCCGAAAAGGCCTTTCGCCCCGGCCGCTTTCCGTTTCCGCTGCTGCACATCGACACCGGCCACAACTATCCCGAGGTCATCGACTTCCGCGACGCCCGGGCCTGCGAGCTGAATGAGCGCCTGATCGTGCGCTCGGTGGCAAGCTCGATGGCGCGCGGCACGGTGCGCCTCAAGTCGGCCGACGAGTCGCGCAACAAGCACCAGTCGGTGACCCTGCTCGAAGCCATCGAGGAATTCGGCTTCGACGCCTGCATCGGCGGCGCCCGCC
>CAZGQB010000046.1:0-10899 GCA_964527055.1 uncultured Sulfuritalea sp. | reverse complement strand
GCAATAGGGCCATGAAACCGCTCTTGAAAGAATTGATGCAGGGGGAATTGTCGGGCAGAATCGGGCAGATACTCAGGCGCTTCGCCATCCAAACAGACAATCGGCCAGGAGATCACGCCATGCGTCGCATTATATCTGCGCTGCTCATCAGCATTTCAAGCTCCCTCGTGCTTGCCCAGGGCACACCGCCGCTGCAGCTGGCCGATGGCGCGCCCGAACGTTATGTGGTCAAGCCCGGCGACTCGCTGTGGGGGATCGCTTCGAAATTCCTCAAGGACCCGTACCGCTGGGGCGAGCTGTGGAAGCTCAACGCCGAGGAGGTCAAGAACCCGCACCGCATCTATCCGGGCCAGGTCGTTGTGCTCGACAAGAGCGGCAGCCAACCCCGGCTCAAGCTGGAAACCATCGTCGAGCCGCGGCGCGAATACGTCGAGCCAATACGCAAGGGCATCCCCTCCATTGCGGCGCAGGACATCGAGCCCTTCCTCAGCGAGCCGCGGGTGATCGACGACAACGGCATTCTCGATATCGCGCCGCGCGTGGTCGCCTTGCAGGACAATAGAGTCGTCGCCGGCGCCGGCGACACCGTCTATGCCACCGAGGTCACCGCCACGGACAGGCTCTTGCGCATTTTCCGCCACGGCGAAGCGCGCTTCGCCCCCAGCCCGGTCGCCGAATCACGGATCGGCGCCGTCGAGGCCGCCAGCCCCGAACCCAGGGTCTGGCAACTGTTTCGCCCGGTCAAGCCTCTTTTAGACCCCGACACCAAGGAAACCCTCGGTTACGAAGCCCTTTACCTCGGCACCGCCCGCCTGACCAGGAACGGTGTGCCGTCGAGCTTCCTGGTCATGAGCTCGAAAATGGAAATCCAGCGTGATGACCTGCTGGGGCCGGCGCCGCCCCAGGATGTACCGAGTTACATCCCGCGCGCGCCGGGAAAAATGCTCAGCGGCAAGGTGCTGGCCATTTACGACGGGGTCAGCTTCGGCGGTCCGCAGACCGTCGTCACGCTGAATCGCGGCGCGGCAGACGGCCTCGAAGTCGGCCACGTGCTTGCCGTCGATGCGGCGGGCAAGCTGGTGACCAATCGCTTCCAGGACACGCGTACCGACTATCAGCTGCCGGATACCCGCAATGGCCTACTGTTCGTCTTCCGCGTCTTCGGCAGGGTTTCCTACGCCATGGTGATGAGCGCGAGCGTCCCGGTGGTGGTCGGCGACGTCGTGCGCACCCCCTGATTCCCTTCACAGCGGCTGCGGCCCGTCCGTGACCCCGCAGCCAGGCGGATCCCCGATGAACGATCGCGGCGAATGGGTTGCCTGGCTGCGCCTGACGCTGATCCCGGAAGTCGGCAACGCGGCACGGCGTGCCTTGCTCAAGGCCTGCGGCAGCCCGCAGGCAGTTTTCAATGCCAGCCTGCAAACGCTGTCCGCAATCGTCGAACCGCCTCTGGCCGAACGCCTGTTGCGCCACGAGTGCCAGGCCGATATCGATGCGGCACTGGACTGGGCGGACCAGCCCGGCAATCATCTGCTGAGCCTGGCCGATGCGGATTACCCGCAAAGCCTGCTCAGTTCCGACGATCCGCCGCTGCTGCTCTACGCCAAGGGAAATACCGCCGTGCTCAACCGCCCGATGCTGGCCGTGGTCGGCAGCCGCAACGCCACGGCCCAGGGCCTGCGCGATGCCGAGGCCTTCGCCCGGACGCTTGGCGAAGCCGGCCTGACCATCGTCAGCGGGCTGGCGCTGGGCATCGATGCCGCCGCCCACCGCGGCGCACTCGCCACCGCGGCGGGCACGGTGGCCGTGATCGGTACCGGCGCCGACCGCCTTTACCCGGCACGCAATGCAGCCCTGGCGCGCGAAATTGCCGAAAAGGGCGCGGTGCTCAGCGAGTTTCCGCTCGGCACGCCGGCGCTGGGCGCCAATTTCCCCCGCCGTAACCGCATCATCGCCGGCCTCGGCCTTGGCTGCCTGGTGGTCGAGGCGGCCCCGCGCAGCGGGTCATTGATCACGGCGCGGCTGGCGGCGGAATCCGGGCGCGAGGTGTTTGCCATCCCCGGCTCCATCCATTCCCCCCTGTCGCGCGGCTGCCATCAGTTGATACGACAGGGCGCCAAGCTGGTGGAATCGGCCGCCGACATCCTCGAGGAATTGCGCTGGGGCGCACGCCCTGCCGCTGCGGTCGGGGATGACGACGGCACTGGCACAGGAACGGGGGACGAAGAGCGGGTACTTGCCGTTCTGGGTAACGCGCCCTGCGCCCTGGACACGCTTGCGGACCGCAGCGGCTTGACGCCAGCGGCCCTTCTTGCCATGCTCCTGCCCATGGAACTCGCCGGCCGCGTCGCCCAAATGCCCGGTGGCCTCTATCAAAGGCTCCAGTGACAAAGAAAACACTTATTGTTGCCGACATCATGATCGACATACTGGTTTATCTGTTCGAGAACTACCTGCCCGACGCCTGCCCGGAACCCGAGGTGCTGGCGCGGAAACTGTCGGCCGCAGGTTTCGGCAGCGACGACATCAGCGAGGCGCTGTCCTGGCTCGACGGCCTCGCGGGCAAGCAAGCCTCACCCAACTGCGGCCAGGCACTGGCCGGTTCCACAAGAATCTACAGCGAGGACGAGCAGGAACGCCTGCCCGCCGCCTGCCGCGGCTTGATCACCTTCCTCGAACAACATGACGCCGTCGATGCGCCCCTGCGCGAAGCCATCGTCGAACGCGCCCTGGCCCTGCCGGATGCCGAAATCAGCCTCGACCGGCTCAAGGTGGTCGTACTGGCCGTGATCTGGCGCTACCGCCATGAAGTCGATGCGCTGATCCTCGAAGAACTGCTCGCCGAGGATGTCGACGACGAGGATTCCGCTGGCGGCGAAGGCGTCACCCGCATCCTCCTCAACTAAATCCCGGCTTGCGTTTTTTCGGGCGGCGCGCTTATGATGCGCCGCTCCCGACCTTGCTTCGCCTTCGCAACATCAAGAAAAACAATGACCAAGCAACTCATCATCGCCGAAAAGCCCTCCGTGGCGCAGGACATTGCCAAGGCCTTGGGCGGTTTCACACGCACCGGCGACTACTTTGAAAGCGACGACTACGTCCTGTCGTCGGCGGTCGGCCACCTGCTGGAACTGGCCGTACCCGAGGAATACGACGTCAAGCGCGGCAAGTGGAGCTTCACCCATTTGCCGATGATTCCGCCGCATTTCGCGCTCAACCCGATCGAGAAAACCCAGGAAAGGCTGCGCCTCCTGACGCGCCTGATCAAGCGCAAGGACGTTACCGGCCTGGTCAACGCCTGCGACGCGGGCCGCGAGGGCGAACTGATTTTCCGCTATGTCGTCCAGCATGCCCTGGGCGAGAAGCAGAAGCCGGTGCGCCGCCTGTGGCTGCAGTCGATGACCGCGACCGCGATCCGCGACGGCTTCGCCCACCTGCGTACCGACCAGGAGATGCGGCCGCTGGCCGACGCCGCACGCTGCCGGTCGGAAGCCGACTGGCTGATCGGCATCAACGGCACGCGCGCCATGACCGCCTTCAATTCCAAGGAAGGCGGCTTCTACAAGACACCCGTGGGCCGTGTGCAGACGCCGACCCTGGCCATCATGGTCGAGCGCGAGGCCCGCATCCGCGCCTTCGTCCCCCGTGACTACTGGGAAGTCGAGGGCGAATTCCAGTGCGTCGCCGGCACTTACCGCGGCCGCTGGTTCGACGAAAAGTTCAAGAAGTCCCAAGATGACCAACTTGGCGAGCACGCCAGGGCCGAGCGCCTGTGGGACAAGGCCAGGGCCGAGACGATCCGCCGCAGCTGCCTTGGCCAGCACGGCACGGTGGAAGAAGAGAGCAAGCCCAAGACCGAGGCCTGCCCGATGCTCTACGACCTCACCAGCCTGCAGCGCGAGGCCAACGGCCGCTTTGGTTTCAGCGCCAAGAACACGCTGGGCATCGCCCAGGCCTTGTACGAAAAGCACAAGGTCCTGACCTACCCGCGTACCGACAGCCGCCACCTGCCCGAGGACTACATCGGCACGGTCAAGGACACCCTGACGGCGATGGCCGGCACGCCCTACGCCGGATTCGCCGGCACCGTGCTGAAAAACGGCTGGGTGCATCCGAACAAACGCATTTTCAACAATGCCAAGGTGAGCGATCACTTTGCGATCATCCCCACGGGGGCGGTGCCGAAGAGCCTTTCCGAACCGGAACAGAAGATCTACGACCTGGTCACCAAGCGCTTCCTCGCCATCTTTTATCCGTCTGCCGAGTACAACATCACGACACGCATCACGCGGATCGAGAAGGAAGCCTTCAAGACCGAGGGCAAGGTGCTGGTGACGCCGGGCTGGCTCGCGGTGTACGGCAAAGAGGCCCAGGGCGACGAAGAATCCCCGAATTTGCCACCGCTGGAGAAGAACGAGCGCATCTGGGCCAGGGATGTCGAGGTCAAGGGCAAGGCCACCCAGCCGCCGCCGCGCTTCACGGAAGCCACACTGCTGACCGCGATGGAAGGCGCCGGCAAGCTGATCGACGACGAGGAACTGCGCGAAGCGATGTCCGAGCGCGGCCTCGGCACGCCGGCGACGCGCGCGGCGACCATCGAAGGGCTGCTCGCCGAGGAATACCTGCATCGCAACGGCCGCGAACTGCAACCCACGGCCAAGGCCTTTTCGCTGCTGTTTGCGCTGGAACAGCTCAAGGTCGACGAGATACGCTCGCCGGAGCTCACCGGCGAATGGGAGTACAAGCTCAAGGAAATGGAGCAGGGGCGCCTGTCGCGCGACGAATTCATGAACCACATCGTCGAGCAGACGCAGGTCATGGTCGAACGCATCAAGACCGGCGAATTCGCCGATCCCGACTTCGGCACGCTGAAGACGCCCTGCCCGCGCTGCGGCGCCAGGATCCACGAGGGCTACAAGCACTTCACCTGCGAGCAGTGCGATTACAAGCTGTGGAAGGTGGTGGCCGGCCGGCAGTGGGAAACCGCCGAGATGGACGAGCTGCTGGCGAAGCGCACGATCGGCCCCCTGCAGGGTTTCCGCAGCAAGATGGGTCGCGCCTTTGCCGCCATCATCAGGCTCAAGGACGACCACACGCCGGAGTTCGATTTCGGCCAGTCCGACGCCGACGCCGATGCCGAGGAGGTCGATTTCAGCGGCCAGGAAACCCTGGGCGCCTGCCCCAAGTGCGCGAGCCGCGTCTTCGAGCACGGCATGGCCTACGTCTGCGAAAAGAGTATCGGCGCCGGCCGCACCTGCGATTTCCGTTCCGGGAAAATAATCCTGCAGCAGGAAGTCGGGCGCGCCGACATGCAGAAGCTGCTCGCCACCGGGCGCACCGACCTGCTCAAGGGCTTCGTCTCGAACAAGACGCGGCGCAAGTTCTCGGCCTTCCTGGTGCGCGATCCAAAAACCGGCAAGGTCGGCTTCGAGTTCGAGCCCAGGGCGCCCAGGGCCGCGGCCAAGGTCGCCGCCAAGACCGAGCCGGCGGCGAACGAGCCGGTGCTGAAAAAGGCCGCCGCCAAAAAACCGGTGGCAAAGAAGACCGCAGTCAAAAAAGTCGGCGCTGGCGACACGGTGACCAAGGCCGTCGCAAAGAAGGCGCCGGCAAAGAAGCCTGCCGCGAAGAAGGCCCCCGCCAGGAAAGCCTGAGGATGAACGACGCGGCGCAGACCCGCGCCATCCTCGATTTCTGGTTTCTGCCTGCCGGCGCCTATCGCCCTGAGTGGTTCCGCAAGGACGAGGCCTTCGATGCGGCGATCCGCCAGCGCTTTGCTGCCGACGTCGAAGCAGCCCTGAAAGGCACGTTGTCCGCGGCGACCTCCGATGAAGGCCAGCTGGCACGCATCATCCTGCTCGACCAATTCACGCGCAACATGTTTCGCGGCACGCCGCGCGCCTTTGCCGGCGACGCGCAGGCGCTGGCGATCGCGGAATCGCTGGTTGCCGCCGGCCGCGACAAGAACCTCGATCCCTGGCAGCGCTGGTTCGCCTACCTGCCCTTCGAGCATGCCGAATCGCTGCTGGAACAGGAACGTTCGGTGGCGCTGTTCGCGGCGTTGGCGCGCGAAGCGCAGCTGCCGGCCTTCGATTCGGCGCTGGATTACGCCGTCCGGCACCGCGAGGTGATCGTCCGCTTCGGCCGCTTCCCGCACCGCAACGCCGTGCTCGGCCGCGCCTCGACGGCCGAAGAAAGCGCATTCCTCGCACAACCCGGCTCCTCGTTCTGAGGTGACGCGGTCGGCATCGTTCCGGTGGCGCGCGGCGCAAGCCGTGGCCGGTTCGGCGCCGTGCCGCCAGCACCGACTTTTACAAAGGCAAGCGGTAGCGGCTCATGGCTTGCGCGTATCGTCTCGCAGGACTTTCGCTTCTGTGACCCGGTATTCCTCGACGACGACCGCTTCGCCCTCGATCACGTCGCCGTCCGCCGGCGGGTTTCCTGCCATGCGCGCCTCCTTCATGGCCTTGCGCACATGGCGGGTTTTCCAGAAAATCCAGGCCCCCAGCAGCAGCCCGACGGCGACGAACACGGCGAGCAGCACCAGCGAGAACATGAAGCCCAGAACCAGCAGGATCGCACCCGCCAGCAGGGCAAAGATTTGTCCGAGCGGACCGGTCGGCGGTTTGGTTTGGCTCATTCCGGATTCCTCGAATCGATGGCGAGGGTGACGGGGCCGTCATTCACCAGGCTGACCTGCATGTCGGCGCCGAATACTCCCGTCGCCACCGGACGTCCCAGCGCAGCCGACAGCCGCGTGACGAAGCGCTCGAACAGCGGCTGCGAAACCTCACCGCGCGCGGCGCGTCCCCAGGAAGGCCGGTTGCCTTTCCGGGTCGAGGCGTAGAGGGTGAATTGCGACACCGCCAGGATTTCGCCGCCGCTCTCGGCCACGCTGCGGTTCATGACGCCCGCGTCGTCGGCGAAGATGCGCAGGCGAAGCAGCTTTTGCACCATCCAGTCGAGGTCGCCGTCCTGGTCCGAGTCTTCGAAGCCGGCCAGCACCAGCAGGCCGGCGCCGATCCGACCGGACAGGGTTCCGCCGATACTGACGGCCGCTTCGCTGACGCGCTGGACGATGACTCTCATGATGCATGGCATTCCATAAGTTGCGCCGGTCACGATACTACCGGCAATCAAACCGCGAACCTCATTCCCTCACCGCCTTGAACCTTTCCAGCGTGCGCGCCCGCGCCACGGCGTGGTCGACCACGGGTGCGGGATAGTCGTGGCCGATGCGCACGCCGCAGGCGGCCTGCTGCGCGGCGCTCATGGTCCACGGCGCGTGGATGAATTTCTGCGGCACCTTGTCCAGCTCGGGAACGTAGCGGCGGATGAAGCGCCCTTCCGCATCGAACTTTTCCGACTGCGTGACGGGGTTGAAGATGCGGAACCAGGGTTGCGCGTCGCAGCCAGTGGACGCGGCCCATTGCCAGCCGCCGTTGTTGGCGGCGAGGTCGAAGTCGAGCAGTTTTTCGGCGAACCAGGCTTCGCCCCGGCGCCAGTCCAGGCCCAGGTCCTTGGTCAGGAAGGACGCCGCGACCATGCGCAGGCGGTTATGCATCCAGCCGGCGTAGCTGAGCTGGCGCATGGCGGCATCGACCAGCGGATAGCCGGTGCGGCCGGCGCACCAGGCGGCGAAGAGGTCCGGCGCATCGTCCCAGCGCAGGGCGTCGAAGGCCGGCTTGAAGCACCGCGTGGCGACGCGCGGGTGGTGCCACAGGATGGCGTGGTAGAAGTCGCGCCAGATCAGCTCCGACAGCCAGGTCGCGGCGCCGCGGCCGGACCGGGCCCGGGCATGGGCGGCAAGCTGGCGGATCGAGAGGGTACCGAAGCGCAGGTGCGCGGAGAGATAGGAGGTACCTTTGAGCGCTGGGAAATCGCGCCGCGCGGCATAGTCGTCGATGCGTTCGGTGAAGTCGCGGAACAGCGCCTGCGCACCGCTCATGCCGGTGGGCAGCTTGAGTCCGGCGAGATCGGTGGTTTCGAAGCCGAGCTGCTGCAGCGTCGGCAGCGGCGCGTCGTCGCGCGGCGGCGCGAGGCGGCTGGCGTGTTCTTCCACGGGCCAGGCTTGCAGGTCTTCCGGCGCGAGGCGCTTCAGCCAGGCATTCTTGTAGGGCGTGAATACCGAAAAGGGCGTGCCGCCCTGGGTCATGACTTCGTCGCGCTCGAAGATCACCTGGTCCTTGAAATCCATGAAGGAAAAATCGGCGGCGGCGAGACGGCGGCTTATCTCGTCATCGCGCGCAATGGCGGACGGTTCGTAGTCGCGATTGGCATATACGGCGGCGACGCCGAGTTCTGCGGCAAGACGCGAAATTTCGACACGCACATCGCCGTGGCGCACGATCAGCGCGCCGCCCATCACGCGCAGGGCGGCGTCGACTTCCTCCACCGCGCGCAGGATGAATTCGACGCGCCGGTCGCGACGCGGCAGGGGGTCGAGGATCGTCGTGTCGAAGACGAAGGCGCAATACACCCGCCGATGCGACTGCAGGGCGTGGCTCAGGGCGGCGTGGTCGTACACGCGCAGGTCGCGACGTAACCAGACGAGGGCGGCGGACATTGGACGATTGAAAGGGGATACTCGGGAACGGACTGACAGATTACAATGTCAATAGACCAATGGAAACCGTCAGCCTCGCCAACCACTTTCTGATCGCCATGCCCGCCATGGCCGATCCGAATTTTTCCCGCACGCTGACTTATATCTGCGAACACAACGAGGACGGCGCCATCGGCATCATCGTCAATCGCCCGATGGAGCTGACGCTCGCCGGGCTGTTCGACCGGGTCAGCATTCCGCTCGAGGACGAACAGGCAGAGGCGCGCTTCGCCGACCTGCCGGTATATTTCGGCGGCCCGGTGCAGACCGACCGCGGTTTCGTGCTGCACCGCCCCTCCGGACATTGGCAGTCCTCGCTGAACGTCAGCGACAGCCTTTCCCTGACCAGTTCGCGCGACATCCTGCAGGCCATGGGCAGCACCGGCGAGCCGGCCGAAGTGCTGGTCAGCCTCGGCTATGCCGGCTGGACCGCCGGACAGCTGGAGTGGGAGTTGTCGCAGAACGCCTGGCTGACGGTGGAGGCCAGTGCCGCGATCATTTTCGACATTCCCGCCGAAGAACGCCTGCCGGCCGCGATGCAGCTGCTCGGAGTGGATTTTGCCAATCTCTCGGAGGTCGCCGGACATGCCTGACCGGCAGGGGTCGGTGCTTGCCTTCGACTTCGGCGTCAAGCGCATCGGCGTCGCCCTCGGGACCCTGCTGGGCGCGGGCCGTCCGGGCCCGGCCCGCGCGCTGACCACGATCGACGCCGAGGCCAACGATGCCCGCTTTGCGGCGATCGCCGCGCTCATCGCCGACTGGCAGCCGGTGCGCCTGCTGGTGGGACGGCCGCTCAATGACGATGGCACGCCGCACGAAATGACGGCGCGCTGCGAGCGCTTTGCCAACCAGCTGCGCGGCCGTTTCCGCCTGCCGGTGGATGAGGTCGACGAGCGTTTCTCCTCGATCGAGGCCGATGCCGGCCTGCGCGAACGCGGCTTGTCCTGGCAGGAGCGCAAGGCGCGGGTCGATGCCGAAGCCGCGCTGATCATCCTGCAAAGCTGGTTCGACAGCCATGACCAAACCGCGGCCCATGCCCATGCAACTGCCTGACGCCGAAGCGCTCTGTTCCGACCTCGCCGGGGCCATGCGCCCGAGCATCGATCCGGCCCGCACGGTGCTGGTCGGCATCCACACCGGCGGCGTCTGGGTGGCCGAACGCCTGCACGCCGCGCTGGGCCTGAAGATTCCCGTCGGTTCGATGGACGTCTCCTTCTACCGCGACGATTTCAACCAGCGCGGCCTGCACGCCAATGCCCGCGCCTCGCACATCCCCTTCGAGGTCGAGGGCGCGCACGTGGTCATCGTCGATGACGTGCTTTACACCGGGCGCACCATCCGTGCCGCGATGAACGAACTGTTCGATTTCGGCCGGCCGGCAAGAATCGACCTCGCCGTGCTGACCGATCGCGGCGGCCGCGAACTGCCCATCGCGCCGACCTTCTGCCCGCATTCCCTGAGCCTGCCGCCGGCGCAGATGCTGGCCCTGGAGCGGGCCGCCGACGGCCGGCTTTCCTTCCGGGTAATGGAGAAATGAGCTTCATGACCGCAGCCGGCAACCCGCAGCTCAACCGGCATGGCGAACTCAAGCACCTGCTGACCATCGAGGGCCTGCCGCGCGACGTGCTGACGCGCATCCTCGATACCGCCGCGCCGTTTTCCGAAGTTGCCGAGCGCGAAGTGAAGAAAATTCCGCTGCTGCGCGGCAAGAGCGTGTTCAACCTGTTCTTCGAGAATTCGACGCGTACCCGCACCACGTTCGAGATCGCGGCGAAGCGGCTATCCGCCGACGTCATCAACCTCAACATCAACACCTCCTCGGCCAACAAGGGCGAGACCCTGCTCGACACGGCGGACAACCTCGCCGCGATGCAGGCCGACATGTTCGTCGTGCGCCATGCCTCCTCCGGCGCGCCCTACCTGATCGCGCGGCACATGGCCGCCACCGGGCGCGACCACATCCATGTCGTCAATGCCGGCGACGGCCGCCATGCGCACCCGACGCAGGGCCTGCTCGACATGTACACCATCCGCCACTACAAGAAGGATTTCAGCCAGCTCACCGTTGCCGTGGTCGGCGACGTGCTGCACTCGCGCGTGGCGCGCAGCCAGATCCATGCCCTGACCACGCTGGGCGTGCCCGAAGTGCGCGTCATCGCGCCGCGGACCCTGCTGCCGACCGGCATCGAGCGGCTCGGCGTGCGGGTCTTCAACGACATGCGCGAGGGCCTGCGCGGCGTCGATGTGGTGATGATGCTGCGCCTGCAGAACGAGCGCATGCAGGGCGCGCTGCTGCC
>CAZGQB010000045.1:2608-10923 GCA_964527055.1 uncultured Sulfuritalea sp. | reverse complement strand
GTCGTGCCCGGCAGCTTCGTGATCGACTTCAACTTCCGCTTTTCCACCGCCAGCAGCGTCGAAGGCCTGCAAGCGCGCGTGCATCAACTGCTCGACCGCCACGGCCTCGAATACGACATCGCCTGGACGCTGGGCGCCAGGCCCTTCCTGACGCCGCGTGGCGAACTCTGCGCGGCGCTGGCCGCCGCCGCGGCCGACGCAACCGGCATCGCCACCGAACTCTCGACCAGCGGCGGCACCTCGGACGGCCGCTTCATCGCCGACATCTGCCCGCAACTGGTCGAATTCGGGCCGGTGAATGCCAGCATCCACAAGGTCGACGAGCGCATCGCCGTGGCCGACCTGGAACCGCTGGCGCGCATCTACGAACTCGCTTTCGAGCGCCTGCTTTTCTCCCGCGCCTCGCCCAATGACAAGAAAGCAAATTGATCGCCCCCACCCCCCAACCCCCGCCCGCGCGGGGGTGACTGTCAGCTCGCTGCGCTCGACGGCAACGGGTCGCTTCGTCCGCCGCTCTGGAGGCCCTTTACGCTCATGATCGATAGCACCACCGACGAACTGCATACCGTGCGCGACTGGCTGCGCTGGGTGGTCAGTCGTTTCAACGAGGCCGGCCTGTGCTATGGCCACGGCACCGAAAACGCCTGGGACGAAGCGGTCTGGCTGGTGCTGGCCACCCTGCACCTGCCGCGCGACACGCTCGAGCCCTGGCTCGACGCCCACCTGACCAAGCCGGAACGCCTGGCGCTGCTCGGCAACCTGCAGCAACGCGTGGTGCACCGCCTGCCCACTGCCTACCTGGTGCAGGAAGCCTGGCTCGGCGAGTTCCGCTTCTACGTCGACCAGCGCGTCATCGTGCCGCGCTCCTACTTCGCCGAACTGCTGGAAACCGGCTTCGCGCCCTGGATCCAGGACCCGGAAGCCGTCGAATCGGCGCTCGACCTGTGCACCGGCTCGGGCTGCCTCGCCATCCTGATGGCAAACGCCTTCCCCAATGCCGCCGTCGATGCCATCGACATCTCGGCCGATGCCCTGGTGGTGGCCAGCCGCAACATCGCCGATTACCACCTGGAAGATCGCGTCAAGCCGGTCGAATCCGACCTCTTCGCCGCCGTGCCTGGCAGGCGCTACGACCTCATCGTCTGCAACCCGCCCTACGTCACGGCCGACGCCATGGCCGCGCTGCCCCCGGAGTACCGCCACGAGCCGTCGCTGGCGCTGGCCGCCGGGCCGGACGGCCTCGACGTGGTGCGCCGCATCCTCGCCGCGGCGCACGCCCACCTCAATCCCGGCGGCGTCATCGCCATCGAGGTCGGCCACAACCAGGACCTCGTCACCGCCGCCTTTCCCGACCTGCCAGCGGTCTGGCTCGACACCGAACACGCCCAAGGCAAGGTGTTCCTGCTGACGCGCGAAGACCTGCCGGCCTGAGCCGGCCATTGCCGTCACGGCTTGCGCGCCACCATCCCGATCAATGCCGAGCGCCCCTTGTGGCCGCGGCCTTCGGCAACATCCTCCTCGTAATCGATGAGCTCCTCGATCTCCCAGCCGGCGAAGGCCTCGCGCAGCAATTCCGGCGTGTAGAGATTTTCCGGGATGCCGGGCCCGCCGGTGGCGTACTCGATCTGCTTCGGCGTGTAGCCCTGCAGCAGGATGCGCCCGCCGCGACAGGCCAGCTGCTTCATCGCGGCGAACTGCCGTACCCGCTCCTCGGGCCCGGTGAACTGGATGAAAATCCCGATCACCCAGTCGAAGACCCCGTGCATGGGTGCCGGCGGCCAGCCCGGCGCCAGCATGTCGGCCTGCAGGAAATCGATCGTCACCCCGCGCCCGGCCGCCAGCCGCCGCGCCTTTTCCAGCGCTACGGTAGATAGCTCGACAGCGGTCACCTGCAGCCCCTGCTCCGCCAGCCAGACCGAGTTGCGCCCCTCGCCGTCGGCCAGGCACACGGCCGTACGCCCGTTTTGCAGCAGGCCGGCGCGATGCGCCAGAAAATGGTTCGGCTCGGTGCCGAACAGGTAATCGTCGCCGGCATCCTGATAGCGCGCGTTCCAGCGTTTTTCCTGGCACATGAAAGCGATTCCCCGTCTTCGATCGAAATCGGCATGGTAAGCGCAGCACGGCCATCGCGCATCGCCGTCCCGCGGCCGCCGACTTTTCGGGCTGCGCCGACATCACGCCCGGCCGGGTCTCCGCTAAACTCCATGCATCGACTTTCAAGCGTGCTCCAGCATGACCTCAACACCGGCAAGACCTGCGTCGCGCAATCCCCTGCTCGATACCCTCGGCGCGAACTTCGCCGTATTCCGCGAATGCCGGCCCCTGGCCCTGGGCATCCACAAGGCCATCATTGCAAGAATGCCGGAGCTCGATGCCGCGCAACTGCGCCTCGCACTGCGCATGCATACGGCATCAACGCGCTACCTCAAGGCGCTGCAGGCTGCCGGCGAACGCTTCGACCTCGATGGCGAGGCGGCAGGCGAGGTGACGGCGGAACAGCGCGAAGTCGCCGCCGCCACCTTGCGCGAACGCTTCAGGAAGCAGGCCGAGCGCAGAAAGACCGAAGAGTTGGCGAAACAGGCCGCACAAGTGCAACAGGAAGCGCAGCGCAAGCGCCAGGAAAAACTGGCCCAGCTCGCCGCCCGCTTCAACACCCGCTGATTGCCACGCCCGGCTGATCGTTGCAGCCGATCGGCCCGGCATATCGCCACCGGATCGCGCGCCGGGCGCGGAGGTGCCGTGGCGCCGGCGCCGACTTTCCTGCTTCCGCTATGTCAAGCTCAATTCGATCTCGTCGCGGTGGCCGAAACCCTTGCTGTTGTCGATAAAGCAAACACGTTCCGGAGTCAGCCTGAACCAGCGCACCCGGGCCAGCGCCTCGACGATGGATGGCGGAATGACGGCCGCCGCGCCGACGATGGGAAACTTCTCTCCATACAGGTGCCGCGCGAGCTTCTCCTGTTCGCCCTGCAGTTCGACGACGCAGCCTTCGAGCTGAATGCCCTTGATCTGCTTCCACTCATTGCAATCATCCTGGATGGTCGCGGCGCAACGGTTGTCCCGCGCCAGGTTGCGGCAGTGACGGGTGCCCGGCGCGGAGAGAAAGATCAGCGAAGCGCCGTCGCTGGCATAGAACACGGCGGCGGCCCAGGGGCCCTCCGCACTCTGGGTGGCCAGCGTCATGACGTGATGTGCGGCGAGGTAATCCGCGACGGCCGGCGGCAGCTCCGTCCGCATCAGGCGGCACCGCTGTCGTTGCAGGCCCGGCCGGGAAATCCGCCCGGTAGCGTTGGCCGCGAACCTTGTGCGGCCCGTCGGTGGGCGGACAGCCCGAACAACCCGGCATCGGCGCACCAATGTGGGCGCGCCAGGCGACCCTCGCCGATCCCGAGGACAACGCTCCGAAAGCTGGTCATGGGCATGATCCTACCGCATCAGGCGATCAAATCCGCGAGATGCGCGCGGTGGCCTCACCCGGCGTGCACGCGGCCCGGGCCTGCGCTCCCCCCCTGCGTCCGCTCAGAACGGATAGCGCGGCGCCGTGTCCTTGATCGTCACCCACTGCCACTGGGTGAACTCTTCCCAGTTGGCCGGCCCGCCGTGGCGCCCGCCGTTGCCGGACGCACCGCGCCCGCCGAAGGGAACGTGGGGCTCGTCGGCGACGGTCTGGTCGTTGATGTGCAAGAGGCCGGTCGGGATGCGGTTGGCCAGCGCCATGGCGCGTCCCACCGAGCTGCTGATGACGCCGAGCGACAGGCCGTAGATGGTCTTGTTGGCGAGTTCGACCGCTTCATCTTCGCTGGAAAAGCTCACGATCGAGGCCACCGGGCCGAATACTTCCTCCTCGAAGGCGCGCATGCCGGGCTTGACGCCGGTGAGCACGGTCGGCTTGTAGAACAGCCGGTCGTAGGTGCCACCGGCGGCCAGATGCGCCCCCTGTTTCACGCTGTCCTGCACGATGCCATGGACCCGGTCGCGCTGCCGCTCGCTGATCAGCGGCCCCAGCGCCACCTGCTGGCTGGCCGGGTCGCCGACAGGCAGGTGGGTGGCCTTGGCGACCATGAGTTCGGTCAGCTTCGCTGCGATTTTTTCGTGCGCGAGGATCAGGCCCGTGGTCATGCAGATCTGGCCCTGGTGCAGGTAGGAACCCCAGGCCGCGCACGAGGCGGCCAGTTCGACATCGGCATCGTCGAGGATGATCAGGCGGTTCTTGCCGCCGAGTTCCAGCGTAACCTTTTTCAGGTGTCTGCCGGCGAGTTCGCCGACTCCCCTGCCGGCGCTGGTGGACCCTGTGAACGAGATCATGGCAATACCCGGATCGGCGCACATCGCCTGACCGACGTCGGCGCCGCCCGGCAGCACCTGCAGGCAATCCATCGGCAGGCCGGCTTCCTCGAAGATGCGGGCCATCAGGTAACCCCCTGCGACCGGCGTTTGCGGATCGGGCTTCAGCACCACGGTATTGCCGGCGGCCAGCGCCGGAGCAACGGCGCGAATCGAAAGTATCAGCGGGAAATTGAACGGCGAAATGATCCCCACCACGCCGTGAGGTACGCGCCGCGCGAGGCTGATGCGACCGCCGTCGCTGGGCAGCAGCAGGCCACCCGGCTGGGTGACCATGGCCGCCGCCTCGTGCAGGATGCCCACCGCCGCGTGCAGTTCGACCCCGGCCTTGGGCGGGATCGAGCCGGTCTCGCGCACCATCCACTGCGTCATGCCCGCGGTTTCGCGCTCGATGATCGCGGCAGCCTTGCGGAAAATGGCGGCGCGTTGCTCGTAGGGCATGCCGACCCATCCCGGCTGCGCCGCGCGGGCGCGCTGCGCCGCTTGTGCGACGTCGGCCGGCGTCGCCATGCCGACGTTGGTAAGCACCGCGCCGGTGGCCGGCTCCAGCACGTCTTGCGCCTTGCCGGCGGCGGTCCAGCCGCCGAGAAACAGCTTGCCCTTCCATGTGTCCGTGTTCAGAAACGCTGCGTCATTGCCTGCCATGTCTGTCTCTTTCCTTGTCTTGCCCGCTTAACGGAACAGCAGGGTTAGTCGCTGTTGATATCGAGCGAAGCGAGCTAATTGATAGCCCCGCCCTGGGGCGGGGATGGGGGTGGGGGGCCGATCTTGCAGCCCTTGGCCTTACGAAGGCCATCCGCTTCATCCATGCGGGAGGCCATCGGAGCCATGGGCGTTAAAGGCTGATGCCGCACCGGCCGGGTGCGAGGATGTTGTTCGGATCGAGCGCCTTCTTCAGCTTCTTCTCGACGCTGCGCTTGACCGGTCCGTAGGTCGCCGCGACTTTTTCGGCGAATGCCGTGTTGGCGCGGTACATGCCGTAGCCCTCCCTGGCGAAGGTTTGCAGCAGTTCGTCATAGCAGGCGTAGGCTTTCTTGCTCTGCTCCTCGTCGGAACGGTCGAACAGCAGGTCGATGACGTGGTGCATGTCGCGCCAGCCGACGATGAATTCGCCGACGTAATCGAAGCCGTACTTGGCCAGGATGTCCTTGGCCATTTTCATCTGCTTCAGGGTTTCCGAGCCCTTGGCCTGCGACACCGGCGCGAACCAGATCGAGCCGCCGCCGCCGCGCCAGTTGTAGAGGCCGAATTCGCCGAGGTTGGGCTTGCCCTTCATCAGGTCGAAGCGGTACTGCAGCGCCTGGCTGCCCTTCGATTGCTCCGCAGTGATGATCTTGCCGCCGGTGCCGGCCGCCACCGCCTCGATGATCTTCCAGTTGGCGTCGTTGGTTTCCTTGGTGCCGTAGAGGCCGGCATATACGTTCCAGGCGCCGATGTTGTGGTCCTTCTGGATCTTGCTTACCGCGGCATCGGGAATCGCGCCGGGGCCGGTGTAGTAGTCGGCACGCTTGACCGGCGTGCAGGGCGCTTCCCACAGCGTATGGGCGATGACGACCGCATTGGGGATGACCATGGCGATGCGCAGGGGGCGCAGCGCGTCGACGATCTTGGTGATGTCGGTTTCGTTGGGGTACTGGATGCAGAACGGACGGAAGTCCGGCGGCGCCGGCATCAGCCACATGCCCATCTTGGTCACTATGCCGTAGTTGGATTGGGTAAACATGCCGTCCAGCGTCGGCCCGTAGCCCCACTTGAAGACCTGCCAGGTATTCGAGTTCGGCATCGAACCCATGCCGGTGCGCAGCACGTCGCCATTGGCCATCACGACTTCCATGCCGCAGGAGAACAGGAAGTGCTCGCCGTAGGGCGTGTAGCCGACTCCGCGATCGACCATGTTGCCGACCGGGCCGGCGATCGCCGACGGCGCAGGGCAGGAGAACCACAGCGGCAGCTTCTTCTCCTGCAGGTAGTCGTAGAGCTGCTGGTAGGTGACGCCGGGCTCGACCAGCGCGGTGCACAGGTCAGCATCGACCTCGATGATCTTGTTCATGCGCCGCAGGTCCATGACGATCTGGCCGCGCTGTACCGGCGCCGCCGAACCGTAGCCGAGGTTCTTGCCGGTCGAGATCGGATAGACCGGGATCCGGTACTTGTTGAGCACCTTCAGTACGCCCTGGATCTGCTCGACGCTGGCCGGCGTGATGGCGGCCGAGGGCGCGTGCTGGTCGTTGGGCACCGGCATCATGATCTTGCTGTAGGGCGCCAGGCGCACCTCGTCGACCAGGACATGCTCGTCGCCCAGGATGGCTTTCAGCTCCTTGATCGCCTTGTCGAATTCGCCTGCCGCTATGCCCTTGGGCAACGCCTTGCGCTTTGTACTCATTTTCCTGCCTCCGCTTTATTTGATTTCCGATTTGCCGCATCACCGGTGCCGCGCCCGGTCACCCCGGTCACCTGTGTATCCCCGACTTGCCGGGAGCGAGAATCCCGTTCGGGTCCAATGCCTTCTTGATCTTGTGATTCACGCTGGCCTTCACCGGTCCGTAGAGCTTGGCCACCTTGTCCATGAAATCGATGTTGGTGCGATACACGCCGTAGCCCTCGCGGGCGAAATCATCCAGCAACTCGTCATAGCAACTGCGCGCCTTTTCCATTTCCGCGGGCAGGGTCCGGTCGTACAGGATGTCGATGATGTGGTGCATGTCGCGCCAGCCGATGACGAAGAGACCGACATAGTCGATGCCGTACTTGTTCAGCACTTTCTTGGCCAGGCCCATCTGCTTCAGCGTCTCGCTGCCGCGCGCCTGCGAGACCGGCGCGAACCACATCGAGCCGCCGCCGCCGCGCCAGTTGTAAAGGCCGAATTCACGCATGGTCATCTCGCCGCGCATCACGTCGCGCCGGTAATTGAACAGCGGGTCGTCGGGCCCGACATCTTCCTGGGTCAGCACCGTGCCGCCCGATGCCTTGAAGGCGGCGGTGACGATCTTCCAGTGCTCGGCGATGGTTTCCTCGGTGCCGTACAAGG
Organism: uncultured Sulfuritalea sp.; assembly: GCA_964527055.1. Taxonomy (GTDB): domain Bacteria; phylum Pseudomonadota; class Gammaproteobacteria; order Burkholderiales; family Rhodocyclaceae; genus Sulfuritalea. The sequence goes on along the minus strand of CAZGQB010000045.1, from coordinate 3,551 downwards.
CCGTATACACATTCCAGGAGCCGACGCCATGCGCCTTCGCCAGCTTCGCCACCGTCGCCTCCGGAATCGCCCCGCCGCCCGTGTAAAGGTCGGCGCGGCGGTTGACCACGGCGAGTTCCCACAGCGCATTCGATACCGTGCCGGCATTCGGGATGATCTGGGCAATGCGCAGCGGGCGCACGGTTTCGATCGCCTTGACGATGTCGGTCGCGTCCGGATAGCGCACGACGAAGGGCTTGTAGGCGGGCGGCGCCGGCATCAGCCAGATGCCGAGCTTGGTCACGATGCCGAAATTCGATTGGGTAAAGATGCCGTCGAGGCTGGGCCCGTAGCCCCACTTGAACACCTGCCAGGTATTCGAATTCGGCATTGAGCCCATGCCGGTGCGCAGGATGTCGCCGTTGGCCAGCGCCACTTCCATGCCGCAGGAAAACAGGAAGTGCTCGCCGTAGGGGGTATAGCCGACGCCGCGTTCCACCGTGTTGCCGAGGGGGCTGGCGACCGGTCCGGGGATCGGCGGATCGAGCCAGAGCGGAAGGTTTCTTTCCTTGATGTAGTCGTACAACTGCTGATAGGTGACGCCCGGTTCGACGACGGCAAAGCACAGATCCGGATCGACTTCGATGATCTGGTTGAGGCGCTTGAGGTCGAGCACGATCTGGCCGCGCGTCGCCGGCGCGGCCGAGCCGTAGCCGAAATTCTTTCCCGTCGAGATCGGCCATACCGGCGTCTTGTAGCGGTTGCAGACGCGCAGGATGCGCTGGATCTGCTCGACGTTCTCCGGCATGATCGCCGCCGACGGGGTGTGCTCCTCGATCGGCGCCGGGATCATGATCTTCAGGTAGGGGGCCAGGCGTTCCCGGGTGTGGAGGACGTTGTTCGCGCCGAGAATCTTCTTGAACTCGGCGATCGCCTTGTCGAAATCCGCCTCGGCAACTCCCTT
>CAZGQB010000045.1:0-2508 GCA_964527055.1 uncultured Sulfuritalea sp. | reverse complement strand
TCCGCCGCCGGCTCGGGTCGGCCCAGCGTTCCGGCATAGAGGCGGCTGACCCGCTCGGCATGGTCGGAAAGCGAATCCGACCAGACGATGCTGGCCTCCAGCCCGGCCGAGGTGCAGCAATGACGCACTTCCTGCGCGGCGAAGCGATGGTGGGTACTGACGACGCAGGCCGCGCCGCGCGCCGCGGCCAGTTCCTGGAAGATCAGCGCCGCGGCATCGTCCATGACGCCGATCACGCGCTTGCCGGGAACCCTGTCGAGCAGCGCGGCGACGTGCGAATACTCGACCAATTCGCTGCCCGCGGCCTCCGCGTGCAGGTGTTCGATACCCGCGGCGACAAGCACCTGCCGCAGGCGGGCGACAAGTTGGTCGGCATGCGGCAAGCCGCTCTGGCTGACGATCATCATCGGCAGCGCTGCCCCGGGGGTGAAGAGTTCGCTCGCCGCCTGCGCTGCCAGGGGACTGGAGCCGAGGACGCCGCTGGCCATCAGCGTCTGGATGAAGTTGCGCCTGTTCATGGCCGGCCTACTTCTTCGCGGCTGCCGCCGGACTGGTGCTGACGAGTTTCGCCACCCCTGCCAGGGCCGCATCGTTGATTTCGGACTCGCGGAAGGCCGGCATGGCGCGATTGCCGTTGCGCACGATGGCGCTGATGTATTCCGGCATCAGGTTGCGCCCGGTGATCACCGGACCGACATTCGCCTCATGGCAGTAGCCGCACACCTTGTTGTAGACCTCCTGGCTGCTCTGCCATTTGCCGGTGCTGTCGGCGCTGGCGTGGCCGGCCGCGACAAGTGCCGCAACGGCCGCCAGCAAGCGGATAAGGTTTAGGCTGTTCATTGGCGTCCCCTCTCGTTGTAAACCCACATACTCCTTGTGGAATGGCAACTACTTAGCAGAGGTCGTGCCAGAGACTATCTAGCTGTTATCACTACGGCTTTTCTTGCTGCTATGCAACATATTGATTTTATTGGCTTATCAAATGGTCAGGATTTTTCGCGTTTTGATCATTTGGTAACATCATCAAACCTGAAACAAGCGCGGATGATCTCAGGCAACGCCAAGATTGTGCTTCTTCATGCGATAAGCGAACTGCGGCCGGGTCATGCCCAGCATGCGTGCGGCGGAACTGTAGTTGCCTTTGCTGCGTTCGACGGCGGCCTTGAGCAGGACGCTCTCGACGTTCTCCAGGCTGACCTGGTTCTTCAGCACATAGTCGAGGAAGTCATTAACGGTGGCCGCGTCCCGCTTGAGCACACTGCCGTCCCTCGCCAGCGCGGCCAGGGGCTGCTGCTTGACCTCCGATGTGACCGAGGGAAACAGGTCGGCCAGATCGATGCGTCCGCCGGCGGGGGCCAGGATCACGCCGCGTTCGATGACATTCTCCAGTTCGCGCACATTGCCCGGCCAGCTGTATTGCTTCAGCGCATGCATGGCCTGGTCGGTAATGCCCAGTACCTTCTTGCTGTGACGTACCAGATATTTCTCGAGGAAACGCTGGGCCAGCAGGGCGATATCCTCCTTGCGATCGCGCAAGGGAGGAATGGTCACCGGGTAAACATTCAGACGATAGTAAAGGTCCCGCCGGAAACGGCCCTCCTCCACGGCCTGTTTGAGGTCGACGTTGGTCGCAGCGACAACCCGTACGTCTACCTTGCGCGTGCGCGTGTCGCCGATCCGTTCCAGTTCGCCTTCCTGCAGTACACGCAGGAGCTTGACTTGCGCCGAGGCGGACAGTTCGCCGATTTCGTCGAGGAACAAGGTGCCGCCATGCGCCCGCTCGAAGCGGCCGGGACGCGACTGCTGGGCGCCGGTAAACGCGCCCTTCTCGACCCCGAACAGTTCCGATTCGATGAGCTGTTCGGGCAGGGCCGCGCAATTTACCGCAATCAGGGGATGTTCGGCGCGATCGCCGACCTTGTGCAGGGCCCGTGCGAACATTTCCTTGCCAACGCCGGTTTCCCCCAGCAGCAGTACCGTCACCTGGCTGTTCGCGGCACGTTTCAGCAGACCGGTGGCCTGCTTGAAGCCGGGCGAGACACCCACCAGATCGTCGGTATCGAGATCGGTGTCGATCGAGTAGCGCAGGGACTGCACCTGGTCCTGCAGGGCCAGGATGTGATCCGCCACCGAGTCGGGTTCGAAATACTTCAGCTCGTCTTCGACCCCGACCCACTCGTCCGCGGGGCGACCGGTGATCTTGCAGCAGGACGCGCCGGCGCCGGCGCATTGGGTTTCCCGGTAGAGGATGAACTTGCCCATCAGCGTGCTGGAATAGCCGCAGGCATATCCCACCGCCATCCAGCAGCAGGGATCGGGCGAAAGGCCGAAGAGCTGGATGTGGGTTTCCGCCTCGAACGAGGCCGTCCAGGTGAATTCGCCCAAAAGCACGCCCTTGGCGATATCCATTTCCATATGGTCGGTCGAGCCGCAAACCAGGCCTTCCAGCATGTGCAGCGCCGGGCCGGTGGCAAGCAGTTCGGTCGGCGAGGCATCGGGGAAAAGTTT
>CAZGQB010000044.1:0-10952 GCA_964527055.1 uncultured Sulfuritalea sp. | reverse complement strand
AGCCTTTCGGTCATGTCAGGCCCTGAAATTCACCCACACGATTACGCGATGAGCCCCAAATGATCTTGTGATCCCGCCGCGTAACCCGAATGTTCGGCAAGGATGGTCGCCATGAATCGTATGCACGATTTCTCTCAAAGGGCTAAGCGCATTTATTGGGAAAGGCGCCTCGACCCGTTTGGCCTGCATCACCTAAAAAGGTCGCTCCATTCGACAGTCAGACATTGGTATGGCTTGGCTGAAAGCACCTGCGAGATCAGCCGTTACAAACTGACGGGCAAAGCAAATTCAGGTCATTGCCCAGTATGCGAGGAGAATACGACTTTTCTGGAGAAAGCTTCTTGGCTGCGTGACAACTACCTGTGTGCAGCATGCCGTTCCATTCCACGTGTGAGACATATCGTACATGTACTACAGAAGCATTTCCCGCAATTCCGTGAATATGCTATCCATGAGTCCTCAGGCTCAGGCCCAAGTTTTAACAAATTCCGCAACGAGTGCCGAGGGTACGTTCCCACATATTTCTGGCCTGATGCTGAACCAGGGTCATTAAGAAGCGGATGTCGTTGCGAAAACCTCGAAGCACTCACCTTCCCTGACGCTTCGTTTGATCTTGTGATTACCCAAGATGTCATGGAACACGTGATGAATCCTGACCGGGCCTTTTCAGAAATTGGACGCTCATTGAAGCCTGGTGGCGCACATGTGTTCACAGTCCCATGGTATTCCGCCAAACGGACATTTATCCGTGCTGCCGCAAATGGAGATGAAATTGAGTATTATGAAAAGAAGGAGTTTCACGGTAACCCAATAGACGAAAGTGGCGCACTGGTTGTCACTGAATGGGGGGCGGATCTTCCTGAGTTCATCTTTAAACATAGCGGCATGATCACAACGGTCTATTTCACCCATGACCGATATTTGGGGCTTGATGGTGAATTTCTTGAGGTTTTCGTCAGTAAGAAGCCGGCATGAGCACCGCGGCCCGTGCAATCGCCTTTTACCTCCCGCAGTACCACCCGGTTCCTGAAAACGATGAATGGTGGGGGCGAGGCTTTACTGAATGGCGCAACGTTGCCAGGGCCAAACCGCTGTTTCCCGATCATTACCAGCCGCATCTGCCGGCAGATCTGGGCTTCTACGACCTGCGCCTTCCCGAGGCACGCGAGGCGCAGGCAGAGCTGGCACGGCAGTACGGGATCCATGGTTTCTGCTATTACCATTACTGGTTCAACGGCCGGCGCATTCTGGAGCGGCCCTTCAATGAAGTGCTGGAGAGCGGCAAGCCGGACTTGCCGTTTTGCCTTTGCTGGGCAAACGAGAACTGGACCCGCGCGTGGGACGGCGGCGAGCGCCATGTGCTGCTGGAGCAGCATTACAGCCTCGAAGACGATCTGGCGCACATTCGCAGCCTGATTCCAGCATTCAAAGACCCGCGGTACATCCGCATCGATGGCAAGCCGCTGTTCCTGGTATATCGCCTGGAGCATTTACCTGATCCAGCCCGGACCGCCCAGGTTTGGCGTGAGGAGGCCCGGCGAGCAGGCATCGGTGACCTTTATCTCGCGCGCGTGGAGGGCTTTGCCAGCGCTGTTGATCCTCGCGACCTGGGGTTTGATGCCGCCGTCGAATTCACACCCGACTGGCGCGAGAGCGGCACGCCACTGTATCGCTCCGGTCTTTACCGCCTGCTGATCCGGCTCGGGCTGTTGTCAGACGTTTATCTAAGGCAAAAGATCACCCGTTATGACGAACTGGTAACCCGCATGCTGGCCAAGGCATCAACAGCCTACACCCAGTTCCGCTGCGTAACGCCAGGCTTCGATAACAGTGCCCGCAGGGCTGAGCAAGCTGCAATCATTGTTGGCGGCACACCGGAGAAATACGAAGCATGGCTGCGGGAAATCGTGTCGAAAACCATGCAAGACCGTGAAGGGGATGAACGCATCGTCTTCATCAACGCCTGGAACGAGTGGGCCGAAGGTAACCATCTGGAACCTGACCAGAGACACGGGCATCGTTACCTCGAGGCCACGCGCCGGGCCCTCGACGCGCATCCCGGTCAAACAACAGCGCCTGCCAGCAATGGAACGCCCGCCGCCAAATCCCAGCCCGGCATCAAGCTCATTTACTGGGAACTGCGCAGAAAATTGAGCGCCTTGCCCCGGTTGCTGCGACAGATCACCTTCAGACGCGAAGGTTAGCCTCCATGACCCGCCCACGGCCCTTCCCAAGTGCTTGCGCTCACGTTCAAGACACCTACAGACAGCAAGCCTTCCTGGGTTGCTGCGCGGGTTAGGCAACTCGATAACCTGAGGTCACGCGATGCACTGCCCCAGCATTCTTCTTAGATCCGCGTCGTGGATTGCCATACGTGCCAGGCGATGGGCAACACGCGATCCAGATTTGCGTTCGAGGAAATCGGTACTGGTACTCGGCGTTTATTTGGCGGATCGTGAGAATGCCATTCAGCACATTGTCCAGACATTTGCGGACTCCGATTTGTATCTAGTCCACCAAAAGTGGATATCGCTGCTTGGCGAACCGCCGTCCGATGACGTGGCGCGAGTGACCGTCGATCGGCGGTTCGGGCGCACGGCAAAGTTCACCCTGATGAACTATTTGCTGGCCACCACCGCCTGGCGCCTCTACGACTACGTGATTCTCTGTGACGACGACATCCGTCTGCCACCAAAATTCACCGACCGTTTCCTGTCGCTGCAGGAACGTTTCGGGTTCGCCTTGGCACAGCCCGCCCGGACACATAACAGCTACATTGACCATCCAATCACGGAGCAATCGGACGGCCTTCTCGCGCGCGAAACACGATTCGTGGAAATTGGCCCGATGTCGTCAATCCGGGCAGACATGATGCGACTGATCGCCCCCTTCGATGAATCGGCACCCATGGGTTGGGGCCTGGATTTCGTCTGGCCGTGTATTGCAGAGCAGCACGGTCTGCATATCGGGATTGTCGATGCCACCCCGGTGGACCACAGCATGCGCCCTCCCGTGAGCAGCTATAATGCCAGCGGAACCAGAGAGAGAATGCGCGTGTTTTTGGCGGCAAATACCCACCTGACCGCAAGCGAAGCGTTCACGGTTGTAAACGAATTTCCAATGCACAATGACTGATTCTCCCATCATCGAAGACTCGGCTGCCCGGTCAACGGGCGACGGCTTGCCCATCGCGTTGAGCGTGGTTATTTGCACCTACAACCGCGCATCAATACTCGAGGAAACGCTGCAGAGTTTCGTCGATGTTCGCGGCGCCCAGGACGCATGTGTCGAACTTCTGATCGTCGACAACAACTCCAACGATTTGACTGCGCAGGTTGTCGACCGATACAAGGCGCAACTGCCCGGCATGAGATACGTTTTTGAGCCCGAACCTGGCCTCTCCTATGCTAGAAACGCCGGCATACGCCACGCTCGTGGTGCCTTGGTCGCGTATGTGGACGACGACGTTCTTTTCGACGCCGGATGGATCGAGGCAGTCCGGAAAATCTTCCTGGATACACCGGAAGCGTCGTGCATGGGTGGCCAATCCATCCCCATTTTCGAGGGTGGACGACCGGAATGGTTGAAAGACTCCTTTCTCGGGACCTATGGATCCACGCTCTCGGGGGAGTCGATCAAATGGATGCTCTATCCCGAACATCCCTATGGACTGAACATGGTTTTTCGACGGGACGTCTTCGCCAGGGTAGGGATGTTCAATCCGTCCCTCGGGCGAATCAAAGACAACCTGCTGTCGATGGAAGAGACCGAGTATTTCATGAGGGTTTCGCAAGCAGGCCTGAAGGTCATCTACAACCCTGCTGCCCTTCTTTATCACCGTATCCCGATCACTCGCACCGAAATGGACTGGATCTTGTCGAGGTATTACTGGCAAGGCATATCCAGCATTGCGTTCCGGCAGATACACGAGCCCGTTTCTCGCCTGGAAAATGCCCGGGAGGCGGCTGCGACCCTTCGCCGCATCATTCGTACTGTTACGGGAGGGAACTACTCTCCGCGCCAGGCATATTGGCATTTTTCCAGCCTGAGATTTGAAGATCGCCTGAATCTCACCAGGGATCTGGGCAAGTTCAGGAGACTGGTTGCCGAAACCGTTACGCCATGAACACTTGACGGGACTATGTAGCTCGTTTTTCAGGGTCAACGAAAGCCGTCATCATGCGACTCACGCATAGTCTTTTCGCAGCCTTGATGCTCGTTCTATGCAACCCGGCAACGGGCCAGACGTCGGCACCTGACCAGGCAAGCGCCCCCCCCTCAGACCCGGAACTCGCGCCGCCGACATCCGGGCACTGCGGAAAGCTGGATACCGATATGAGGGAATTGCTTGCAAGGCGATCCCAACTTCTCACCCGCTATACCGAGCGTTACCCGGAGATCGTGCTTATAGATCGGCAACTTGCGGAGCTTCGGGATAATTCGAGGGCGTCCGCGCTACCGTGCGAAGCGAAGCCCTCGAGGGCTGGTGCGGGGGAGCTCCCCGGGCCGCGAAGGCTTGGCGACGTCACGCCCCCGTCGACTGCAACTCAGGGTGCCCAAGGTGCTGGAGGTGAAGGCGAGCGCCGATTACCGCTGGGGTACGGCGGGACATTCGATGTCAGGTCCGTCAGCAGCGGAGGCGTGGCACGGCGGGCGATTTTCATGCACCCCCCTTGGGAGGGCGACGTACACGGCAAGGTTATCGGAGCATTCACTCTCGATCTGCCACGGGTCGAGGGACTTCGTCTCGAGTTGGCGTTTGGTCTCATGGACGGCGCGTCCGGGATAAGCGGAGTTCGTTTTGAAATCGCCATCGACGGACAGGGCGTATTTGTGAGCGACCTCGATGGCGCTGCAGCCTGGCGCAATGTCTCGATTGACCTTTCGCGTTACGCCGGACGCCGAATCAGCCTTGAACTGGCCGTCGACTCGCGCGGCTCTACCAGCGGCGACTGGGCGGCAATCGCGACGCCCCGCGTCGTCTCGCCAGCCGGGCTGGTCAGCGATCTGCTGAAACTGGCGCCAAAGGCCACCGCTTCGGTCATCCTGGGCGGAAACAAGGGCAAGGCACACACCCTGCGTTACACCCTGGAGCAGCAGGCATCCCTGCTGGTCAACCAACTCGGCTACGACATTGGCGCACCAAAGCGTTTCCTAGTTCAGATGCCCGACAACCAACCCCTGCCGAGCGAGTTTCGACTGAAGCGAAGGGGTAGCGACAACGTCGTCTTCAAGGGCACGCTGGAACCGGCCGGGAACGTCGCCTCGTGGCAAGGCATGTGGCAACGCATGACATACGCGCGCGGTGATTTCTCCCGGTTCGACACGCCGGGCGAGTACCTGATCGAAGTGAATGCTCCCCACGCCGTCAGCTCACCACCCTTCCAGATCAAGGCCAACCTGCTCTACCGCGCCCTGGTTCCGGTCGTCGGGCTCCAATTCCTTGGCGGAAGGCGATCCGATCTGGGGGGGTGGAAGGCCGACCAGGTGAAATCGGAGGAGCTCGTGCTGTTTGCGATTGGCCCGGCGATTTATGGGCTCGCTGGCACTTTGGAAGCATCCAGCTCGCTTTTGGACGAAGCACAAAAGGCGTCGGCACTCGGCGAGATGCGTTGGGGTTTGAAGGGCTTGATCAACGCTCAACGAAGTGATGGACGTTTCGTCGGAACGAACCCGGACGGCAGGGATGACTTGTATGCTGGAATAGGCATTGCGTCGTTTGCCCGCTGTGCGCAGATTGCCCGCCTGCGTGACGAGGAGCGTGCCGATTGTCTTGCGCGGGCGAAGAGAGCGCGAGCCTACTATCGCGGCTTCAGGCTGACGGAATTTGGCCGCAATAGCGCGGAAGGCATCTTCCATGCCTTGATGGTGTTTGCCGACGTCGAACTTCATCGCGCCACTGGTGAGCAGCAATGGCTTGCAGCGGCCAGCGAGGAAGCCTCCCTCGCTGCCGAACAATGGCGCCGCTATTGGCCACATACGGTGAACCCGGGGATCGAGACATGGCAGGGTGGCGTTGTTCCGGGTGCACTCCTCTCACTTGCGCTGCAATATCCGGGCGCCCTGCCCGAGGCCGGAGAGCAACTGCTGCGCCGATGGACTGAAGGAATTGAAAAAATCGCAAGCCAGGAGCGCGCGTCTCCGTTTGCCATTGTGCAATGGGACTCACGACATTTCTTTGCTCCGGTCCATGGGGGATGGCACGTTGGCGAAAACGGTCGCTACATAACCACCGCATGGGCCGTACTGCTCGCTGGACGGTGGCGGCACAACGACGCCCTGACCGGCGTGGCCCTCGAGCATCTGAACTGGATCATGGGTGCAAACCCGGGAGCGAGCTCCATGATCAGGGGAATCGGGACTAAAGCCTGGCCAAGCTGGCACGGACTCATCCAACAAGACAACGGAGCCATCATGAACGGGCTGGTATCGACTGGTAGTGGAGATGACAGCCCAAACATCGAAGACACCGACTATCCAACAACCGAGCCTTGGGCCCCCTACAATGGATGGCTGCTGATATTCTTGAACGAATTTGCCTCGCGGTGAAGCTCGTCGAGCTTGTCAAGGCGGGTCAGATCGCCTGTGTCAGGTCGCTCAACGACAACTGCACGAACCAATGCCTGAACGAGCATTGGTTCACCAACCTGGCGGGCAAGGCCCTCACAATGGATAGAAGGCTATGAGCTAAACTTCCATTGAACGCGGAGGGACGCGACTTCGCGCCCGGCTGATATCGTCATTGACTCCCATGCGCCATGGACAAGCCAAAGAGCCTTACCGCGCGAGCAAAAAGCCCATGCGTTTCCTGATCGTTTCCGACAGCTATCCCGAGTATGACCGCAATTCCGCCGACTTTCGCCTGAGTCAGCTGATGGAGGCGATGACAGAGCATGGAGATGTCCGCTTCCAGGCCATTGGCGAGGATCGGCAGGTTGAAACCATCGGCCGCGAGGAAACGACCCGCTACCGAAACAAACTCGCCGAAACTGGCATAAACATTGTCGACGGCGGGTTAGGGGCGGCCCTGAAGCAGGCCGCATACGATGCTGTAATCATCGAGTGGTATTACAGCGCGGCACCATTTATCGACCTGATCCGTTCAGTCAGCCCCCGGACCACGATCATCACGGATAGCGTGGACGTGGTTTTCAACCGCTTGCGGGCCAAGGCCAGGGTAAGCGGCAAGGCCGAAGACCGGCACGAGGCTGAATCGGTGCGGCGTCTGGAACTCGATACCTACTCGAGATCCGATCTTGTGCTGACCGTCAGCGACCAGGATGCACGGATCCTGAACAACGAAGATGCGACTATCCGGACGTTTACGATACCCAACATCCACCCCCTGCATGATTGCGTCGCGCCGCCAGCTGATTCCGGGAAGACGCTGGTCTTCGTGGGCAGCAAAAGCGAGGCCAACGATGATGCAATGCGCTACTTCTGCAGCGAGGTCCTGCCATTGATTCTCGCCCGCGAGCCCGACATCGTTTTTCGCGTGGTCGGCACCGTGTCGATGCCGGAACTCGACGAGCGCATCAGCAACTGCGTAGAAAGACTGGGATTCGTGCCTGATACGCAACCCTGCCTGGTGTCGAGTTTGATCTCTGTCGCCCCCTTGCGCTTTGGTGGCGGCATGAAGGGCAAGGTTGGCGAAGCGATGTCTTTTGGGCTACCCGTGGTATCCACCACCACGGGCGCCGAAGGCTTCGGGATCGAACCGGGGCGGGAGGCAATGGTTGCCGATGATCCACAAGCTTTCGCCGATGCAGTGGTGAGACTGATTCGCGAGCCCGATTTGAGGGACAAAATCCGTATCGCCGGGTGGCGATTTATCCGGGACAACTATTCCGACAAGGCCGTGAGGAAACGCGTTGCGGAGTTGACCAACCGTGTCTCCGAGATTACCCCAAAACGTCTAACCTTTCCCAAACGCGCTGCATTCGGAGTGCGGCAACTGTGGGAGCAACACATTTCCTGGCGTTTTCAGTAGCGCCCGATTCCACCCATGCGCATTCTCTACGCCAGCGAACGCCCGCCCTATCCGTTCTTTCTCGGTGGTGCGGCACGTGCGGCGCACATGCTGCTGGTGCGCATGGCAGTCAGAACCGACGTTGACTGCGCGGCAATGGGCTCCCGTGATTACACAATCAGCCCGTGGCGCTTTCCCGAGACCGGCGATCACGCCACGCTTGGCATCCGCTCGGTCGATCCGGCGCACGGGGCGCTCGACTGCGGCTATCCGGTTTGCTTGCTGTCAGACTTTCATCGCGCGTTTGCGGCGGAGATCGAGCGCACGCGTCCCGACCTCGTCTGGTCGCAACTCGAAGGCGCGCTGCCGGTACTGCAAACAGCCCACCGGCTCGGGATCAAGGGCTTGTGCTACGTGCACGACGCTGAGTTCGACCGCGCCGAGATGCGGGCGATCGCGTCCCTGAATTGCCACCTCGTTGCGAGCAGCGGCTTCCTGGCCAGCAAGGTGCGGCAGGCAACCGGCCGCCGTGCCGCCGTGGTATATCCGCCCGCCGAGCTGTATTTCGGGACGTCTGGCGATGCGCGGGGCGCCATCACGATGATCAACCCGCACAAGGTCAAGGGCATCGATACGTTCCTCGAGATTGCACGCCAGATGCCGGAGCAGCAGTTTCTGCTGGTCGAGTCATGGAAACTGGACGATGAGGCGCTCACTGCGCTGCAGGCAAGGCTCGCCACGCTGCCGAATGTGCGATTCCAGCGTCGCGTATCCGACATGCGCGAGATCTACCGCCAGTCTCGGCTACTGCTGGCACCCTCCCTGTGGGAGGAGGGCTTCGGGATGGTAGCCGTCGAGTCACAGTCCTGCGGCATCCCGGTCATCGCCAGCGAGCGCGGCGGGCTTCCCGAATCGGTGGGTGATGGCGGCATCCTGATACGTGACTACCGCAACGTCGATGCCTGGCTGCGAGCGATCCGCTCGGTGCTCTATGAGGATGGTGCCTACCAGGCGTGGTCGGCCCGCGCACTGGCGCACGCACGCTCCCCGGATTTCGATGCCGACGAGTTGGGGCGCCGCTTCCTGGCGGTGTGCAACTCGGCGGTGCCGCCCGCCGGTGTCGCCGCGCATGGCCTACACTTGACGCTCAACATGCTGGAGCGCCTGCCGATGATCGGCAGGCTGGTGCGTGAGAGACGTCAATGAGCCTGATCTCCATACGGGCCGGCAGGGGCACGCCACGCCACTGCCGGATCATCGCCTCCGTGGCCGCGGTCCTGATTAGCGGCTGCGCCCGGGAGGTAGAACTGCCTCTGTTCGAGGACGCTACGCAGGGTTCCGGCCTGGAGCAACGCGCCGGAATGACGCACGGGGCGGCGTGGGGCGACTTCGATAGTGACGGTCGCCCCGATGTCTACGTCACCAATCACCTGGACGAGCCCGCGCTGTTTCGCAACCTCGGCCAAGGCCGGTTTGCCGATGTCACCGAGCAGCTGTTCACGGGGGACGAACTCGAGGACGACAAGCACGGCGCTGCCTGGGCCGACTTCGACAACGACGGTCGCCAGGACCTGGTGCAGTTGACCGGTGCGATGAGGGGCGTGGGCGCCGAAGCCAAGCGCCTGTATCGCAACGACGGGGGGCAGTTCAGGGACGTCGCTCAAGCCATGGGTGTGCTTAACCCCGAAGGGCGCACGCGCATGCCGCTGTGGTTCGATCTGGACCGCGACGGCCGGCTCGACCTGTTCCAGGGCGCCGATGCCCGCCTCGACGCCACGACGCCCCCCTTCCTGTTCCTGCAGGGCCAAGCCGGTTTTACTCCCTCCGATTCGCTGGCGCTGGTTGCGCGCTCCGCCCCTTTTTGCATGCTGGCCGAGCTCACCAACGACACCAGCTCCGATTTGCTATGCCGGATTGTCGGGAAGAACCGTACCTCGCAGGTTTTCGACTTGTCCACGCAGCCGGCGGGCGATCTTGCGCCGCTTCCACCCACGGCATTCGAGGATGCCGCCACGGCCGACTTCGACAACGATGGCCGGATGGACGTCTTCCTGGCACGCAAGAATCCGCCGGGGCCCGTCGCATTCGGACTTCCTTCAGACCGTTCGTTCATCGCGGATGTGGTGATCGACGAACCACACGCGGACCAGCCAGCGGGGTTCCGCTTCCGCACGCACGGACAGTTCACCGTGACCGTGGCCTCCGCAAACCCGCATGGTGCCATCACGGCTGAACGCATCCGCCTGGGGCAGCAGGGCGCGTCCCCGGAGGGCATGAGTTTTGATCTGTCGCCGGCAACGCCAGGCATCGCTGGCATGCCGCCCCCTGTTCCCGGCGCGCAAGCCGGCGTGTACATCGGCTTCACTGCGCCGGACCGCTGGGAAGTGCAGATCAGCGCGCCGCGCGAGGCGCTGGCGAATGCCACGCCGCGGGAGCAGCAAATCCAGGTGCGTGTGGAGGCCGGCTCCCCGATACAGGCACTGGAAGCAATCGGCAAAGCCCCTGCCGAGGAAGCTGCGCCTGCCCGGTACTTCATGAACCGTGACGGAAAGTTTGTCGAAGAGGGTGACAAGCGCGGCGTGAACGCGCGGCTGGTGGCCGGGATGAACGCGGTCGCAGGAGACTTCGACAACGACATGGACATCGATCTGTTCGTGCTGGCCTCCGGCGATATCGGTCAGCAACCGAACCTGCTGCTGCTGAACGACGGGAAGGGCAACTTCGACGTAGTCAAGAACGCAGGCGGCGCCACCGGAGCGCTTTCCGGCGTTGGCGATTCCGTGACCACGGCGGATGTGGACGGCGACGGTTTCCTGGACCTGTTCCTGGCCAACGGAGGCAGCATGGGCCGCAGCCTCGGCTTGCCATCCGATGGAGGCGGCTACCAGCTGTTCCGCAATGCAGGCAACGCCAACCACTGGCTGATGATCGACCTCCAAGGTACCAAATCGAATCGCGACGGCATCGGCGCTCTGGTGCGGGT
>CAZGQB010000043.1:0-11168 GCA_964527055.1 uncultured Sulfuritalea sp. | reverse complement strand
CGCGACGGCGACGGCCTCCGCGACCTCCTCCCAGGCCAGGTTAAAGATCTCGCCGGTGGGCGAGGCGCCGATCGGCGTGATCAGGACCACGTTTTCCTGTGCCAGGTCGGCCTGGATTTCCTCGGCGATCACCTTGCGCACTGCGCCCGTATATTGGAAGTCGATGCCGTCGACCACGCCGACCGGGCGTGCGGTGATGAAGTTGCCGCCGGTGACGCGCAGAAAGGCACCGGCCATTGGCGTGTTGGGCAGTCCCTGCGACAACAGCGCCTCGATCTCGATGCGGGTTACGCCCATGGCGCGCTTGACGCATTCCAGAGCCTCGGCATCGGTGACGCGCAAACCCTTGTGGAACTTCGGCACGAGGCCGCGCGCCTGCATCTCGGCATCGATCTGCGGCCGCGCGCCATGCACCAGCACCAGGCGGATGCCCATGCTGTCGAGCAGCGCGATGTCATGGATCAGCGCCTGCGCCGCGCCCGCCTCCAGCACTTCACCGCCGAAGGCGATGACGAAGGTGCGGCCGCGAAAGGCGTGGATGTAGGGCGCCGCCTGGCGCACCCAGGCGACCAGGCGGGCATCGGTGTCGGGCTGTGCGCCCCGGGTTTCAAGGGTCATGGAGCAGGTTTGCCTTTCTTAGGCCTGGCCGCGCGCGACGCAGGCGCCTTGGCGCGAACCGGTTGCGCGGGGGAGCGCATTGGCTTGGCGGGCGGCGCAACCGGCTTGGGCGGTCTGGCGGGCGTGGTCACGGCGACTGCCTTGACCGGGGCGGCAGGCTTCATCTTCTTCCTGCCCTTGCCATCCTTGGCCGGCTTTTCCGGTTTCGCTCTCGGCACCGGCTTGCCTTCAAGCTCGGCCTCGAGACGCTCGCAGATGGTGCGCAGCACTTTCACGCGGGCGTAGCCTTTGTCGTTGGCCTCGACCAGGGTCCATGGCGCGATGCCGGTACTGGTGCGGTCGACCATGTCGCAGATGGCCTCCTGGTAGGCATCCCACTTTTCGCGGTTGCGCCAGTCTTCCTCTGTGATCTTGAAGCGCTTGAATTCGATCTTCTCGCGTTCCTTGAAACGCTTCAACTGCTCTTCCTGGCTGATCTGCAGCCAGAATTTGACGACGATGACGCCGGCCTCGGCCAGGTCATGCTCGAAATCGTTGATCTCGGTATAGGCGCGCAGCCAGTCCGCCTCGGCGCAGAAGCCCTCGACGCGCTCGACCAGCACACGGCCGTACCAGGTGCGGTCGAAGATCGCCACCCGGCCGTTGCGCGGAATGTGCCGCCAGAAGCGCCAAAGGTAGGGTTGCGCACGTTCCTCCTCGGTCGGCGCCGCCACCGGGATGATCTGGTAGTCGCGTGCGTCCATCGAGGCCGCGATGCGGCGGATGGCGCCGCCCTTGCCGGCGGCGTCCGCGCCTTCGAAGGCGCACACCACCGAACGGTCCTTGAAGCGCGGGTCGCGCACCAGCTCGGACAGCCTGCCCTGCCATTTCGCCAGTTGCTCCTCGTAATCCTTCTCGCTCAGCGCGTGCTTGAGGTTGAGTTCCGACAGCACGTTGCGGCCGTCGATATTCACCCGTATCGGCGGTGCCACCGGCGTCGCCTGCTTGCCGGCATCCGAGAGGCGCTGGCGGATGGCTTCGAGCAGGATCTTGCCCGTGGTCATCGAGCGGTAGCGATCATCCTCGCCTTCGATGATGATCCACGGCGCCCAGGGCGTATTCGACATGCGCAATACATGGCCGACGACGTCCTGCAGCTTGTCGTAGGTCTTGAGGCGGTCCCAGTTCCACTTGGTGACACGCCAGGCGGTCTTCGGGTCCTTTTCCAGCGCTTTCAGGCGGCGCTTCTGGCCCTCCTTGGTGAGGTGGAACCAGAACTTCAGCACCAGCGCACCTTCATTGACCAGCATCGCCTCGAAACGGTTGATCTGGTCGATGCGCGCATCCATGTCGGCCTTGCTCATGCCGCCGTCGAGGCGGTCGTGGATCGGGCTCGAGTACCACGATCCGGCGAACACGCCGATGCGGCCCTTGGGCGGCAGCGCGCGCCAGTAGCGCCACATGAAGGGTCGCGAACGCTCTTCGTCGCTCGGCGCTGAAAACGCCAGGGTCGAAATGAAGCGCGGGTCCATCCATTCGTACAGGATATTGATGGTCTCGCCCTTGCCGGCCCCATCCTGGCCGCTGACCAGCACGACGACCGGAATCTTGCCGTTCTCCTTGAGGTCATACTGGGCATCCTGCAGCGCAGCGCGCAAAGCCGGCACTGCCTTTTTGTAAGTGTCCTTGTCGATCTTGTGACCGATTTCCGCAGATTCGAACATCACCAATCCCCCCACAGTGCCATCATGGCCGCCACTGCGCCCAGTCCGGCGGTTTCGGTGCGCAATACCCGCGGCCCCAACTGGATCGGCTGGAAGCCGGCGGCATGCGCCGCCAACAGTTCCCCTGCTTCGAAGCCGCCTTCCGGGCCGACCAGCAGAACGACTGGCGCGGTTGGCACCGCGAGCTTGCGCAAGGACCCGGAACCCTCCGGCGCGCAGACGAAGCGTAATGCATTTTCCCGCGCTGCGATGCCAAGGTATTGCGGCAGATCAAGGATGGTCGCGACGGCCGGGATTCGATTGCGACCGGATTGCTCGCAGGCGGCGATGGCGATGTTTCGCCAGTGTTCCGTGCGGCGCTCGGCGCGCTCGCCCGAAAGCCGGATCACGCTGCGCTTTGCCGCCACCGGCTGGATGCGCATGACACCCAGCTCGACGGCTTTCTGCACTATCAGATCCATCTTGTCGCCTGCGGGCAGGGCCTGCACCAGCGTCAGCATCAGCGCCGGTTCGGCGTCGGCGTCTTCGAACCGGGTCAAGGTTGCGCGCAAGCTTTTGCCTGCCGGATGCAGTGTGGCGTGCCACTGCCCGCCGCGCCCGTCGAACAGGATCGCCGTGTCGCCGGCACCGACTCTCAACACCTTCAGCGCATGGTGGGCCGCTTCGGGGGCCAGTTCCACGGTAGCGCCGGGGTGCAGCGGGAAGGGGCAGAAAAATCTCGGTATCATCGGCCGATTATCGCCAAATTCAGGAGACAGCGCATGGTCAGCCTTTCGCCGCCGGTCTGCGATTTCGGCCGCGCGGCCATCGATTTCAACCTGCCGGGAGTCGACGGCAGGCGCCACAGCCTGGCCAGCGCGCGCGGGCCGCAAGGCCTGCTGGTGATGTTCATCTGCAACCACTGTCCCTACGTCAAGGCGGTGATCGACCGCATCGTGCGCGACGCGCGGGAATTGGCCGCGCTGGGCATCGGCTGCATCGCCATCATGAGTAACGACCCGACCGATTATCCAGAGGACTCCTGGGACAACATGGTGGCGATTGCCCGCAACCTGGACTTTCCCTTTCCTTATGTGCTCGACGCATCGCAAGCCGTGGCGAAGGCCTACGGCGCCGTGTGCACCCCAGATTTCTTTGGCTACAACGCCGGCCTCGAACTGCAATACCGCGGCCGGCTCGACGAGTCGCGCAAGGAAGCTGCGCCCGCGGGCGTGCGCCGCGAGCTGTTCGAAGCCATGCGGCAAGTCGCACTGACCGGCACCGGGCCGGCGCAGCAGACCCCCGGCATCGGCTGTTCGATCAAATGGACCGCGGCGTGAGGATCGTCCTGTTCCTGGCGGTCCTGATGGCAGTCACGGCCGTCCAGGCCGCCGACAACGTGCTGCTGATCCAGTTGCAGGCGGGCGGCGGCTTCAGGGTCTGGCATACGGAAGGGGAAAGCCGCCTCTCCGATGATGAAATCATGGAGCTCGAGGCCACCGCCAGGCCCGGGGGCGGCGCCGTGACGCAGACCAGCGCCGGCCCTGCGCGCGCCTTCGAATCCGCCGAGGGGGTGACCATCAGCCTGCTCGACGCGATGAGCGACAAGACCCTGCTGATCGACCACGATGACTGCAACCATGTCCGGGTCTGGCATGCCGCGGGGGCAACCAACTTTTCCGAGGATCAGATTACCGACATTTTCATCAGCGCGGTTCCCGGAGGCGGCAAACGCATCACCGTCGGCGACCATTACGTCAAGGCGTTTGTCGCCAAACTGGGCGTGATCGCCACGCTGTGGCAGGTCGCGGCAAAGAAATAGTTCGCCGCCTATCCTTTCAGCCGGACTTTCTGCCGGTGGTCCGGGCCTTTTTCGCTGCGACTTTTGCGGCGACCCGCTCATTCCCGCCGACCTGGGCCTCGATCAGGTGCGAGCCTTCGCTGTCCATGAATTCCACGAAGGCGGTGGCCGCCGGCATCAGCCGCTTGTCGGTGCGATAGACCAGGCGCCAATGGCGCCGCACCGGCGTGTCGCGGATGTCCAGTACGACCAAGCGGCCGACCGATCGCTCCAGGCCGATGGTATGTTCCGAGATGAAGGACAGGCCGAGGCCCGCCATCACGGCCTGCTTGATGGTCTCGTTGTTGCCCAGTTCCATCGTCGCTCCCGGCGTCACCTTGTGCTGTTCCAGAAAACGCTCCAGCGCTCCGCGCGTGCCCGAACCGGACTCGCGAATCAGCAGGGTCTCTTCCGCCAGTTGGCGCGGGTCAATGCTGCGCTTGTCGGTCAGGCGGTGCTTCGGTGCGGCGATAAAGACCAGGGGGTGTTCGGCGAAAACCTTGGCCACGGTTTCGAATTCGGCCGGTGGCGTGCCCATGATGGCCAGGTCGATGCTGTTTTCCGCCAGTTGGCGCACGATGGCGCCGCGATTGTTCACCGCGAGTTCCAGTTCGACCCCCGGGTGGCGGTGGCGGAACTCTGCCAGCAGCGAAGGTGCGAAATACTTCGCGGTACTGACCACGCCGATCTTCAGGCGCCCGGACTCGACGCCCTTGAGCGCCGCCATGGCTTCGCCGGCTTCGCGCAACTGTTCGGCGATGCGCCGCGCCTGGCGGGCGATCTCTTCACCGGCAGCGGTCAGCCTCACCTTCTTGCCCGCCTGCTCGGTCAGCGGCAGTCCGGCCAGGTCCTCCAGTGCCTGTACCTGCATCGACACCGCGGGCTGGGTCAGGTGCAGTTCCTCGGCGGCACGCGAGAACGAGAGGTTGCGGGCAACGGCCTCGAATATTTTCAGCTGGCGCAGGGTGACATTTTTCATGGCTGCACCTTGACCGGTGAATGGAAGCCGAGGAAGCTTTCAAGTTTGTCGCGTGGCAGCGGGCGTGCGAAATGGAAACCCTGGAATTCATCGCAGCCGGTGTCCACCAGCAAGGCGAATTGTTCCGCGGTTTCCACGCCTTCGGCCACGACCTTGAGCCCGACGCTGTGTGCCAGCGCCACGGTGCCCCTTACGATGGCCAGGTCGTGCTGCCCGTGGGTAATTCCGGTGACAAAGGAACGGTCGATCTTCAGGTGACTGAACGCCAGATATTTCAGATAGGCAAGGGACGAGTAACCGGTGCCGAAGTCATCCAGCGAGACGGAAATTCCCATGCCGCGAAGTTCTTTGAGCAGTTGGGATGCCTGCTGCGGACTCTCCATCGCCATGCTTTCGGTGAGTTCGAACTCCAGCAGGTGCGGAGGGATGTGATTTGTCCGCAGTACGCTTGCGATCTGGTCCGCCAGGTCTCCCTGTCGCAGTTGCCTGGCAGACAGGTTGACGGCGATCGGGGGTGCGGCATGGCCGGCATCGAGCCAGTTTCGCAATTGGCGGGCGACGGTGGCCAGCATCCATTTGCCGAGGTGCACGATCATGTCGCCTTCTTCCGCGACCCCGATGAACCGGTCCGGGAGCTGCAGGCCGTGTCCGGGACGGTTCCAGCGCAGCAAAGCCTCGACGCCGGTGACGCGTGCCGTCCGATCGACGCGCGGTTGATAGTGAACGACGAACTGGTCCAGCTGCAGGGCATCGCGCAATTGGCGTTCGAGATCCAGGCGTTCCATTGCCACCCGGTTCAGCTCGGGCGAGAAGAACTGGAAGCTGTTTCGCCCCATGTCCTTGGCGTGGTACATGGCGGTGTCGGCGTACTTCATCAGCGTATCGACATCGCTGCCGTCCTGAGGATAAAAGCTGACGCCGATCGATGGCGTGCAGTGTACGAGGTTGCCTTCGATCGGGTAAGGCTGGGACAGAGCCTCCAGAATTCCGCTGGCAACGGTGGTGGCGACCTTCGGTGCTTCGAGCGCCGAAAGGACCACGAGAAATTCGTCACCGCCGAGACGGGCCACGGTATCGGAGGCGCGCACGGCCAGCCGCAGGCGGCGCGCCACTTCGATCAGCAGCAGGTCGCCCACATGGTGGCCGAGGGTATCGTTGATGGTCTTGAAGCGGTCGAGATCGATGAACATCACGGCAACGCTGCGTTGATTGCGGTCGGCCTCGGCGATCGACATCTCCAGCCGCGCTTCCAGCGCCATGCGGTTGGGCAAGGTGGTCAGCGGATCGTGATGGGCGAGGTGATGGATGTGCTCCTCGGCCTGTTTCCTTTCCGTGATGTCGGAAAATATCCACAGATATTGAACACCCTTGGCATATTTCTCGTCGCGAACGACATTGATGGTCATCCATTTCGGGTAGATTTCGCCATTCTTGCGCCGGTCCCAGATTTCGCCTTCCCAGCAGTCGGTTTCGTCAAGCGATTTCCATATCCTCTCGAAAAACTCCGCATCGTGGAGGCCGGAGCCGAGAAACGCCGGGTCGCGTCCCACCGCTTCGCTTTCGGCATAGCCGGTTATTCTCGAGAAGGACCGATTGACCGAGACAATGCGGTTCTCGCCGTCGCAAATCAGGATCGCGACCGGACTGTTGTCGAAAACCTTCTCGGCCAGCAGCAGCCGCTCTTCGGTCTCCTTGCGCTCCGTAACGTCGAGGTCGGCGCCGATCAGGCGCCGGGTTCTGCCGGTGGCGTCGCGCACGATGTGGTTATGCACTTCCAGATGGCGGACGCTGCCGTCGGGTCGGACAATGCGGTGGGTCAGCTTGACGTCGGTCGCGGCGGAGCGCAGCGAAGCGCGGATTTCGCCGAGCACCCACTCCCTGTCCTGCGGATGGATATATTCGATCCAGTCGTTGAACCGGCCATTCCTGCCGCTTGGCGAAACACCGAAGATTTGAAACACCCGGTCATCGGCCAGAATGGTGTTGTGCGCGGCGTCCCAATCGAAAATGCCGACACCGACCGTCTTCAAGGCCAGGGAGATGCGCTCGTTCAGGCGCAGGAGTTCTTGCTCGGCCTGCTTGCGCTTGGTGATGTCGGTATAGATGGTGATGAAGCCGCCGCCCGGCAGCGCCGCGCCGCGGATTTCCAGCGTGGTGCCGTCGGGGCGTTCGCGCTCGAAAACGTGGGTTACCGGCCGGCGCGCGCGCTCGACGATCTCGGCAATCTTCTGCTCGAGATTCTCGCTGCCGTATTCGCCGCGCGAGGCGTTATGGCGTATCAATGACTCGAAGTCCGGGTGCGGCGTGGCGAACAGCTCGTCGGGCATGGCCAGCAGCACCTTGAAGCGCTGGTTGCAGGCCACCAGGCGCAGTTCGCTGTCGAACACGGTGACGCCATCAGGCATGTTGTCGAGGATGCTTTGCAGCACTTCGTTGCTGCGCTGGGTCGCCAGCTCGATCTGCTTGCGTTCGGTGATGTCGGTATAGGTGGTGATGAAGCCGGCGATCCGGCCATCGACATGAAACGGCTTGCCGACCACGAGGTGGGTGCGGCCACTGCTGCGGACGCGCTCGAAGCTGTGGGGTTGAAACTGCAGCGCCAGCTCGCGGCGCGCCCGCACATGCTCCTCGGGATCGCCGGGACCGTAGTCTCCGCGCCGCGCCGGCACCCGGATCAGATCCTCGAAGGCGACGTGGCGGGTGACGATTTCGGGCGGCAGTTCCAGCACCTCGACCAGGCCTTCGTTCCACACCAGCAGCCGCAACTGCTCGTCGAAGACGCTGATGCCCTGCGGCAGGCTGGACAAAATGTTTTCCAGAAGCGCCGATTGGCGCCGCTGCTCCGCCTCGATCCGCGCCCGTGCAGCGATTTCCGCTTCAAGGCGGGCGTTGATCCGTGCCAGTTCCTCCATGCGGGCGTGCTGGTCATGCAGCACCGATTCCAGTTTGCGATGCATCAAGCCGGCCTGGGTCAGCGCCAGTCCTGCCATCGCCGCGAATGTTGCCAGTGCCGCTATCCAGCTGAAGGGGCTGCTGATGAATGCCGTCGTATCGTAGGAAAACACCAGGCGTTCCGAGAGCGCCAAAAGCGCTGTCGCAAGCATCACCGCACCGGACGCGACGGCGGCAATCAGGCCACCGCGAGGGCCGTAGAAGGATGCGGCGACGATGCACAGCGCCATGAACACCGGAGCTGAATTACCGATAAAGCCGTAGATCAGATAGCCGAGGGTCGCCGCCAGATAGAGCACGCCCAGCAGTATCGGCGCCAGCCATCGGGGTCCGATGCGATGGCGCAGGAAGTAGGTGCAAAGGAATGCCGTGTAAAGGGCGATATGGGGAATGCTGAGGGGGTTGCCCAGGTGCAGGTTGCGCGACATGTTGCCGGCCAGTAGCACCGTTCCGGCGACCATCATCACCGAATAGGTGGCCAAGACCACCTCTTCGCGGACTGCCTGCAACAGGCCCGATACTTCGCTGGAATCCGCTGCCATACCTTCCCCTGCCGGTGTCGGTGGTTGTCGCTCAATGTTGCTCAAGGTTTCTCGGTCGATCTTATCACCGTCATAAGAAAGCATGACTGTTACGTATGCGTTCTGCGGCGTTATGCTGGCCCAATGCTTGAAGCCCTGATCTTCGATGTCGATGGCACGTTGGCCGATACCGAGCGCGACGGCCATCGCCCGGCCTTCAACGCGGCCTTCGCCGAGGCCGGCCTGCCCTGGCGCTGGGATGAGGCGCTCTACGGCGAACTGCTGGAGGTGACCGGGGGCAAGGAGCGCATCCGCTTCTTCTGCGAGCGACACGCGCCGGAGTTCCTGCAACAGGCGGATGCCGAGGCGCGCATCAGGGAACTGCATGCCGCCAAGACGCGGCACTATGTGGAACTGTGTGCAAAGGGCATTCCCCTGCGCCCCGGCGTCGAGCGCCTGCTGCGCGAAGCGAAGGCCGCCGGCCTGCGCCTGGCCATTGCCACCACCACCACGCCGGAAAACATCAGCGCCCTGCTGGCGCCGGACCTGCTGGCGCTGTTCGAAAAAGTCGGCGCCGGCGATACGGTGCCGAACAAGAAGCCGGCGCCGGATATCTACCTCTGGGTGCTGGCGCAACTGGGCCTGCCGGCCGCGGCCTGCCTCGCCATCGAGGATTCCGCCAACGGCCTCAGGGCCAGTCGCGGCGCCGGCCTGGCGACCGTGATTACGCGCACGGCCTACACCGATGACCACGATTTCTCCGGCGCCCTGGTCCTGCTGCCCGACCTGGGCGAAGTGGCGGTGTCGCAGCTGCGGCACTGGCATAGCCTTGCTTATGGTGGTGATAAAAAAGTATGACTTTAACTTATGCAGCGGCATGGCTAACATGCCATCCATCCGCTGCACCGATTGCCTGAACGAACAGACCACCAAGGAGAACCGCATGGACCAGTCGAACCGCTACGCCGACCTGAGCTTGAAGGAGGAAGACCTGATCAAGGGCGGCCGGCACATCCTCGTCGCCTACAAGATGAAGCCCAAGGCCGGCTACGGCTACCTGGAGGCCGCCGCCCACTTCGCCGCCGAGTCCTCGACCGGTACCAACGTCGAGGTCAGCACCACCGACGATTTCACCCGCGGCGTAGATGCGCTGGTGTATCTGATCGACGAGGCGACCGAGGAAATGCGCATCGCCTACCCGATCGACCTGTTCGACCGCAACATCACCGACGGCCGCATGATGCTGGTGTCCTTCCTGACCCTGGTGATCGGCAACAACCAGGGCATGGGCGACATCGAGCACGCCAAGATGTACGACTTCTACATGCCCGAGCGCGCGATCCAGCTGTTCGACGGCCCGGCCAAGGACATCTCCGACCTGTGGCGCATCCTCGGCCGCCCGGTCAAAGACGGCGGCTACATCGCCGGCACCATCATCAAGCCCAAGCTCGGCCTGCGTCCCGAACCCTTCGCCAAGGCGGCCTACCAGTTCTGGCTCGGCGGCGATTTCATCAAGAACGACGAGCCCCAGGGCAACCAGGTGTTCTGCCCGGCGAAGAAGGTCTATCCGCTGGTCTATGACGCCATGAAGCGCGCCATGGACGAGACCGGCCAGGCCAAGATCTTCTCCGCCAACATCACCGCCGACGACCACTACGAAATGCTGGCGCGCGCCGACTTCATCCTCGAAACCTTCGGCCCCGATGCCGACAAGGTGGCCTTCCTGGTCGACGGCTATGTCGGCGGCCCCGGCATGGTCACCACCGCCCGCCGCTGCTTCCCCAACCAGTACCTGCACTACCACCGCGCCGGCCACGGCGCCGTCACCTCGCCCTCGGCCAAGCGCGGCTACACCGCCTACGTGCTGGCCAAGATGAGCCGCCTGCAGGGCGCCTCGGGCATCCACGTCGGCACCATGGGCTTCGGCAAGATGGAAGGCGATGCCGACGACCGTGCCATCGCCTACATCATCGAGCGCGACAGCTACACCGGCCCGGCCTACCACCAGGAGTGGTACGGCATGAAGCCGACGACGCCGATCATCTCCGGCGGCATGAACGCGCTGCGCCTGCCCGGCTTCTTCGAGAACCTCGGCCACGGCAACGTCATCAACACCGCCGGTGGCGGCTCCTATGGCCACATCGACAGCCCCGCGGCCGGCGCGATTTCGCTGCGCCAGTCCTACGAGTGCTGGAAGTCGGGCGCCGATCCGATCGAATTCGCCAGGAGCCACAAGGAATTCGCCCGCGCCTTCGAGTCCTTCCCCAAGGACGCCGACCAGTTGTATCCGGGCTGGCGCGATAAGATCGGTTCGCACAAGTAGAGACATCGAAGTCCGCAGATTTCGCAGATTTGCGCAGGTTGAAAAAGCGTTCTTCTGCGGAAATCTGCGTCATCTGCGGAGAATGCAATGACCAGTAGCTACGCGATCGCCACTGAACCTTTCTACCAGCCGCAGGGCAACGAGGTCGCGCTCTACGAAGCCGCCTACGCCGCGCGCCTGCCGGTGATGCTGAAGGGGCCCACCGGCTGCGGCAAGTCGCGCTTCGTCGAGTACATGGCCTGGAAGCTGGGCA
>CAZGQB010000042.1:0-11435 GCA_964527055.1 uncultured Sulfuritalea sp. | reverse complement strand
AGTTCTACTTCCGCACCACCGACGTCACGGGCAGCATCGAACTGCCGGCCGGGACCGAGATGGTGATGCCGGGCGACAACATCGCGATGACGGTGAAGCTGATTGCCCCGATCGCGATGGAAGAAGGCCTGCGCTTCGCTATCCGTGAAGGCGGTCGTACCGTCGGCGCAGGTGTCGTCGCCAAGGTCATCGAATAACTATTGTTGCATTACAGCGAAAAGGGCGATAAAATTTCGCCCTTTCGCGAAATGCGACCCTGCTCTTTAAGGATTTTTCATGCAAAGTCAAAAGATACGCATCCGCCTAAAGGCGTTCGACTATCGCCTGATCGATCAGTCGGCGCTTGAGATTGTCGAAACGGCAAAACGCACGGGTGCCGTAGTACGTGGCCCGGTACCCTTGCCGACGCGTATTGAGCGTTTTGACGTATTGCGGTCGCCGCATGTCAACAAGACATCGCGGGACCAGTTCGAGATTCGTACCCACTTGCGCCTGATGGACATCGTGGATCCGACCGACAAGACTGTTGATGCGTTGATGAAGCTGGACCTTCCCGCGGGCGTGGATGTCGAGATCAAGCTGCAGTAATTTGTGTCAGGGGCACCGCTTTTTTGGTGCCTGTCGCGGTGTTGTCTGCCGCTGAATTTCCGAAATCAGCCCGGCCAATCGTAGCCGGGGTTTAGGAGAATAAAATGAGTCTAGGCCTTGTTGGACGCAAGGTCGGCATGACGCGTGTTTTCGCCGAGGATGGATCCTCCATTCCGGTGACAGTGCTCGATGTGTCGAACAACCGCGTCACGCAGATAAAGACACCTGAAGCGGATGGTTACGCCGCCGTACAGGTAACATTCGGCAAGCGTCGCGCCAGCAGGATTAGCAAGCCTGCCGCCGGGCATCTCGCCAAGGCCGGCGTCGAAGCCGGTGAAGTTCTCAGGGAATTCCGTGTGGCGCCTGACCAACTGGCGGGGTTCAAGCCGGGTGATGTCGTCGCCGCAAGCATCTTCAGCGTAGGCCAGAAAGTCGACATCAGCGGCACGTCGATCGGCAAGGGCTATGCCGGTGCCATTACGCGGCATAACTTTTCCTCGAATCGTGCGTCCCACGGCAACTCCGTATCGCACAATTCAGCCGGTTCCATTGGCATGGCTCAGGATCCCGGCCGTGTGTTTCCGGGCAAAAAGATGGCAGGACACCTGGGCGACGTTGCTCGCACTACTCAAAATCTGGTGGTTGTTCGCATCGATGAGGCGCGCCAACTTCTGCTGGTTCGTGGTGCAGTTCCCGGCGCCAAAGGGGGTGATGTGATTGTTGCCCCCGCCGTCAAGGCGCCGAAAGAGCGGGGATGACATGGAACTTAAACTGATTAACGCCCAGGGTCAGGCCGCATCTACCGTGACGGCGTCGGATGCCTTGTTTGGCCGCGAGTTCAACGAAGCACTTGTGCATCAGGTGGTGGTTGCCTATCAGGCCAATGCCCGTGCCGGCAACCGCAAGCAGAAGGACCGCGAAGAGGTGCATCACAGCACCAAGAAACCGTTCCGCCAGAAGGGAACGGGTCGTGCCCGTGCGGGCATGACATCCTCGCCGATCTGGCGTGGTGGCGGCCGGATTTTCCCGAACACGCCGGAAGAGAATTTTACCCAGAAGGTCAACCGGAAGATGTATCGCGCCGGTTTGGCGGCGATCCTGTCCCAGTTGGCCCGCGAAGACAAGTTGGCAGTTATTGATGATTTTGCCATCGAGGCGCCGAAGACGCGACTGTTTGCCCAGAAGCTGAAAGCCATGGGTCTCGATTCCGTGCTGCTCGTGACCGACAGCCTGGACGACAACCTGGCCCTGGCATCCAGAAATTTGCCGAATGTCCTGGTGCTGGAGGCGCATCAGGCGGATCCGGTATCGCTGGTACGTTTTCCCCGGGTGATTTTCACCAAGGGTGCCGTCACCAAGATCGAGGAGATGCTGGCATGAGCAAGACTTTTAATCAGGAACGTTTGCTGCAGGTGCTGGTAGCTCCGCAGATCTCCGAAAAAGCGACTTACATCGCCGACAAGAATGAGCAGGTCGTGTTTATCGTGACACCTGATGCGACCAAACCGGAAGTAAAAGCGGCTGTCGAAATGCTGTTCAAGGTCGAGGTCAAGTCGGTTCAGATGGCCAACCTCAAAGGCAAGGTCAAGCGCTCCGGCCGTACCGTCGGTCGTCGCAGCGACATCAGGAAGGCATTTGTTTGCCTCAAGCCGGGTCAGGAAATCAATTTTGCTGAAGGGGGGGCGGCTTAAATGGCTCTCGTCAAAGTCAAACCGACTTCGCCAGGTCGTCGTGGCGTCGTCAAGGTGGTCAACTCGAATCTGCACAAGGGTCGCCCCCACGACAAACTCGTCGAATCCAAATCCCGTACCGCCGGTCGCAATGCTCATGGCCATATCACCACCCGGCACATGGGCGGTGGCCACAAGAAGCTTTATCGCGTGATCGATTTTCGCCGCGACAAGGACGGAATTCCGGGCAGGGTCGAGAACATTCAGTACGATCCGAATCGTTCCGCGAATATCGCCCTGGTGCTTTATGCGGACGGCGAACGCCGTTACATGATTGCCATCAAGGGCATGGTCGTCGGTCAGGAAGTACTCAGCGGTTCCGAGGCGCCGATCAAGCCGGGCAACGCACTTCCGATTCGCAGCATTCCCGTCGGAACGACAATCCACTGCGTGGAAATGATGCCTGGGAAGGGCGCCCAAATTGCACGCTCGGCCGGAACATCGGTGCAGCTTCTGGCGCGTGAAGGCTCCTATGCACAGGTGCGGTTGCGCTCCGGCGAAATTCGCCGCATCCACGTCGAGTGCCGGGCAACGATTGGTGAAGTCGGCAACGAAGAGCATAGCCTGCGCAAGATCGGCAAGGCGGGTGCGATGCGCTGGCGCGGTGTTCGTCCGACCGTGCGCGGCGTGGCCATGAATCCGGTAGATCACCCGCATGGCGGTGGTGAAGGGCGCACCGGCGAAGGACGGGTTCCCGTCAGTCCATGGGGCCAGCCGACCAAGGGCTACCGTACTCGCAACAACAAGCGCACGGACGTCATGATTGTCCAACGCAGGCCGAAAGGTAAGAGGTAAGAGATGGCACGTTCGATCAAAAAGGGCCCGTTCATCGATGCTCACCTGCTTAAGCGGGTTGATGCAGCGCGTGCCTCCAACGACAAGCGCCCGATAAAGACGTGGTCCCGTCGCTCGACTATTCTTCCCGACTTCGTCGGACTGACAATTGCCGTGCATAACGGCAAGCAGCATATTCCCGTCTATGTCTCGGAAAACATGGTTGGCCACAAGCTCGGCGAATTCGCGCTGACGCGGACGTTCAAGGGCCACACGGGCGGCAAAAAAGCCGTCGCCAAGAAGTAAGGAACGATGATGGAAACCAACGCAAACTTGCGCGGAGTCCGGCTATCAGCCCAGAAAGGGCGCCTTGTCGCCGATCTGGTACGCGGCAAGCCGGTCGACCAGGCGCTCAGCATTCTGGCTTTTTCCCCGAAGAAGGGTGCTGTAATCATCAAGAAGGTTCTCGAGTCGGCCATCGCCAATGCAGAACACAATGACGGCGCCGATATCGATGCGCTCAAGGTCACACGGATTTATGTCGAAAAGGGCACGGTGCTCAAGCGCTTTACCGCGCGAGCCAAGGGACGCGGAAACAGCATCCTCAAGCCTACCTGTCACATTTTCGTGACGGTCGGCGACTAAGGAGGACACATGGGACAAAAGATTCATCCGACCGGTTTTCGTCTTTCGGTCACACGCAACTGGACTTCGCGCTGGTATTCCAACAGCAAGACCTTTCCGCAGATGCTCAAGGAAGACCTCGAGGTTCGCGATTACCTAAAAAAGAAGCTGGCACACGCATCCGTCGGCCGCGTCGTCATCGAGCGACCGGCCAAGAACGCAAGGGTGACGGTCTATAGCGCCAGGCCCGGCGTGGTGATCGGCAAGAAGGGCGAAGACATCGAGCACCTGAAAGCTGAGCTGCAGCGCAAGATGGGCGTCCCGGTGCACGTCAATATCGAAGAGATCCGCAAGCCGGAGACCGACGCCCAACTGATCGCCGATTCCATCGCGCAGCAACTGGAAAAGCGCATCATGTTCCGTCGCGCGATGAAGCGTGCGATGCAGAATGCCATGCGCCTTGGCGCCCAAGGCATCAAGATCATGAGTTCGGGGCGTCTGAATGGCGCCGAGATTGCCCGCCGCGAATGGTACCGTGAAGGTCGCGTGCCCTTGCATACCCTGCGCGCAGACATCGACTACGGTACGTCCGAAGCGAAGACCACCTATGGTGTCATCGGCATCAAGGTCTGGGTCTTCAAGGGAGAGATTCTGTCACGTAGCGACGCACTGGTGGCTGCCCCGGAGCCGGTCGTTGACGACCAGCGCAAGCCGCGCCGCAGTCCCGCCAAGCCGAAAGCCGAAAGTGAAGGCGAAGCCAAGCCGGCACGCCGGACTGCGGCCAAGAAGACCGAGGACGCCAAGCCTGAAGCCAAGCCGGAAGTTGCGGCCGCACCCAAGGCACCGGCGAAACGTGTGCGCAAGGCACCGGCCAAAGCCGATGGTGCCGATGGCGCCGCGAAGGAAGGCAAGGAGTAAAACATGCTGCAACCTGCCCGCAGAAAATATCGCAAGGAACAGAAGGGTCGCAACACGGGTCTCGCTACCCGCGGCGCCAAAGTGAGTTTTGGTGAGTACGGCCTAAAGGCCATCGGCCGCGGCCGCCTTACGGCGCGCCAGATCGAAGCCGCGCGTCGTGCCATGACACGTCACATCAAGCGTGGCGGCCGTATCTGGATCCGGATTTTTCCGGACAAGCCCATATCGAAGAAGCCGTTGGAGGTCCGGATGGGTAACGGCAAGGGATCGCCCGAGTACTGGGTTGCCGAGATTCAACCCGGCAAGGTTCTTTATGAGATGGACGGAGTGGACGAGACCCTGGCGCGCGAAGCGTTTCGCCTGGCGGCTGCCAAGCTTCCACTCGAAACCACCTTTGTCACCCGCCATTTTGGATAGGCCATGAAGACGACAGAGCTCAGAGCTAAGAATGATGCGGATCTGCAAAAGGAACTGCTGGACTTGCGCAAGGCGCAATTCGGTCTCCGCATGCAGGTGGCCACACAACAGCTGACCAATACCAGTCAGCTCGGCAAGGTGCGCAAGGGTATAGCGCGCGTAAAAACTATTCAGCGTGAGAAGGCGGCGGCGAAATGACGGACGCGATTACACAAACCGTGCGGCGCACCCTTCAGGGGCGCGTAGTTTCGGACAAGATGCAGAAAACCGTTACGGTTTTGGTCGAACGCAAGGTGAAGCACGCCGTGATCGGAAAGATCATGACGCGCTCGAAGAAATACCACGCCCACATCGAGGGGCTGGAGACGGCTGCGGGCGACCTGGTCCAGATCGAGGAATGCGCCCCGATCTCCAAGACCAAGGCGTGGCGTGTCGCCAAGGTTGTCGAGAAGGCACGCACGGCCTGAAACATCCGCGGTGAACTGGCGCTCAGAGCCAGCGCAGCGCAAATATAGCTTGACAACATCGCGGCGGATTGTAAAATCTCACCTCTTTGCTCCGCCGGGGTGTGCATCACCTGTTCCGGCATCCCAGCCCCTAGCGGGCTCCAAGACTGATCGCGGGACTTGAGTCAATCGCGGATTAAGTTGGAGATGAAATAATGATTCAAATGCAGTCTCTGCTGGATGTCGCCGATAACACCGGTGCGCGTTCGGTCATGTGCATCAAGGTACTTGGCGGCTCCAAGCGCCGCTATGCCGGCATTGGTGATGTCATCAAGGTCAGCATCAAGGATGCCGCGCCGCGCGGTCGCGTCAAGAAGGGCGAAGTCTATAGCGCGGTCGTGGTGCGCACAGCCAAGGGCGTGCGCCGTCCTGACGGATCCCTGGTCAAATTCGATGGCAACGCAGCCGTGTTGCTCAACAACAAGCTGGAACCGATCGGCACGCGCATCTTCGGGCCGGTCACGCGCGAGCTGCGCACCGAGCGATTCATGAAGATCGTCTCGCTGGCTCCCGAAGTTCTTTGAACCGGCATTCGAGGACTCGATCATGAACAAGATTCGCAAGGGTGACGATGTCGTCGTTACCACGGGCAAGGACAAGGGCAAGCGCGGCGTCGTGCTGAACTGCCTCGATGCGGAGCGACTGCTGGTCGAAGGCATCAATCGCGTCAAGAAACATACTAAACCCAACCCGATGAAGGGTAACCAGGGCGGCATTGTCGAAAAGGAAATGCCGATCAACATTTCCAACGTGGCGCTATTCAATCCGGCCACCCAGAAAGCGGATCGCGTCGGCTTCAAGCTGCTCGACGACGGCCGCAAGGTACGGGTGTTCAGGTCGAACGGCGAAGTTGTCGACGCGTAAGGGACAGTCATGGCGCGATTGCAGGAATACTACAAACAGACGGTAGCCCCGGAACTTCGCAAGAAGTTTGCCTACAAATCGATCATGGAAGTGCCGCGCATTACCAAGATCACCCTGAACATGGGTGTTGGCGAAGCGGTCGGCGACAAGAAGGTGCTGGATAACGCTGTCAGCGACATGACCAAGATCGCCGGTCAGAAGCCGGTGGTGACCAAGGCACGCAAGGCCATCGCCGGATTCAAGATTCGCGAAGGATATCCGATCGGCTGCATGCTGACCCTGCGAGGGAACAGGATGTATGAATTCCTTGATCGCCTGGTCACCATTGCCATGCCGCGCATCCGCGATTTCCGCGGGATCTCGGGCAAAGGTTTTGACGGCCGCGGCAACTACAACGTGGGCGTCAAGGAACAGATCATTTTTCCGGAAATCGAGTACGACAAGATTGATGCGTTACGTGGCATGAATATCAGCATTACCACCACCGCGAAGAACGACGAGGAGGCGAAGGCCCTTCTCGCCGCATTCAAGTTCCCCTTCAAGAACTGAGGGACGTATGGCGAAACTAGCTCTAATTAACCGCGAAGAAAAACGTGCCAAGACGGTTGCGAAATATGCAGCCAAGCGCGCCGAACTCTTCGCAGTGATCAATAACGTCAATCTGTCGGACGAGGAGCGCATGGACGCGCGCCTGAAGCTCCAGCAGTTGCCCCGCAACGCCAGTCCGTCCCGTCAGCGCAACCGTTGTTCGCTGACAGGGCGTCCGCGCGGGATATTCCGCAAGTTCGGTCTGTGCCGCAACAAACTGCGCGAAGTAGCCATGCGTGGTGAAGTGCCCGGCATGACCAAGGCAAGCTGGTAAGGAGAGCGATATGAGCATGACCGATCCAGTTGCCGACATGTTGACCCGAATCCGCAACGCGCAGATGGCGGAAAAAATGTCCGTTTCCATGCCTTCCTCCAAGCTCAAGGTGGCCATCGCCAAGGTGCTTAAGGATGAGGGTTACATCGATGATTTCGCGATTCGCGAGAACGGCGCCAAGCCGGAACTCGATATTGCGCTCAAGTACTACGCCGGGCAGCCGGTGATCGAGCGCATCGAACGCGTATCCAAGCCCGGCCTGCGTGTCTACAAAGGCAAGGACGATTTGCCCCGTGTCATGAACGGGCTGGGTGTTGCCATAGTCTCCACGCCGAAGGGCGTCATGACGGACCGCCGGGCGCGGGCAGGCAACATGGGTGGCGAAGTTCTCTGCATCGTCGCCTAAGGAGCCGCTGCCATGTCACGTATTGCAAAGTATCCCGTTGATGTGCCGAAAGGTGTCGAAGTGACGCTCTCCGGCACCGATATCGCGGTCAAAGGTCCGCTGGGCACACTGAAGCAGTTCCTGCTGCCGGCTGTGACCATCGAGCGAGATGGTGAAAAGCTGCTGTGTCGTGCCGTCGAAGGCGCGCCGAATTCCGGAGCCATGTCGGGCACGATGCGCGCGCTGCTGAACAACATGGTCATCGGCGTGACCAAGGGCTTCGAGAAAAAGCTGACCCTGGTCGGCGTCGGCTACCGCGCACAGGCTCAAGGTTCCAAGCTGAACCTTACCTTGGGCTTTTCGCATCCCGTATCGCACGACATGCCGAACGGCATCAAAGTTGAAACGCCGACCCAGACGGAGATTCTGATCAAGGGAATCGACAAGCAGGTGGTTGGCCAGGTAGCCGCTGAAGTTCGCGCTTACCGGTCGCCGGAGCCCTACAAGGGCAAGGGTGTCCGTTATGCCGACGAAGTGGTTGTCATCAAGGAAACCAAGAAGAAATAACCGAGGCGCTGAATCATGGAAAAGAAACAGGCTCGTCTGCGCAGGGCGCGCAAAACCCGCGCCAAAATTGCAGAGCTGAAGGTGGTGCGTCTTGCGGTGCATCGCAGCAACCTGCATATCTCCGCACAGATTTTTTCCGGCTGCGGTACCCGCGTGCTTGCCGCGGCTTCGACCATGGAGCCGGAAGTGCGGACCCAGCTTCCGAATGGCGGTAACGTCAACGCGGCCAAGACGGTCGGCAAACTCATCGCCGAGAGGGCCAAAGCGGCCGGCATCGAGCAGGTGGCATTCGACCGCTCCGGTTTTCATTACCACGGCCGCGTGAAGGCGCTGGCCGAAGCCGCCCGTGAGGGCGGACTCAAGTTCTAAGCGAGACGGACATGGCTAAACCGCAAGGCAGGAAACAGCAGCAGGTCCAGGAAGAGCGTGACGATGGCATGCGCGAGAAGATGGTCTCCATCAACCGCGTCACCAAGGTGGTCAAGGGCGGCCGGATTCTCGGTTTCGCCGCGCTGACCGTGGTGGGCGATGGTGACGGCGGCATCGGCATGGGCAAGGGCAAGTCGCGTGAAGTTCCTGTCGCCGTGCAGAAGGCGATGGAAGAGGCTCGACGCAAGATGTCAAAGATCAGCCTCAAGGATGGCACCCTTCATCATTCCGTAACCGGCAAGCACGGTGCCACTACCGTGCTGATGTCCCCCGCATCCCCCGGTACCGGCGTCATCGCCGGTGGTCCGATGCGTGCCGTGTTCGAGGTCATGGGCGTCACCGACGTGGTTGCCAAGACCATCGGTTCGACAAATCCCTACAACGTCGTGCGGGCGACGCTACATGGCCTGCTGGCAATGAGCACCCCGGCCGAGATCGCGGCCAAGCGCGGCAAGGCTGTCGCCGAAATTCTGGAGTAAGCCAT
Organism: uncultured Sulfuritalea sp.; assembly: GCA_964527055.1. Classification (GTDB taxonomy): domain Bacteria; phylum Pseudomonadota; class Gammaproteobacteria; order Burkholderiales; family Rhodocyclaceae; genus Sulfuritalea. The sequence continues at coordinate 2,287 of CAZGQB010000042.1, read as the reverse complement.
GGCCGAAAAAAAAATCAAGGTCACCCTGGTCAAAAGCCTGATCGGAACCAAGCAGGACCATCGCGCCACCGCTCGTGGACTTGGTCTGCGCAAGCTCAACAGTTCGGCCATGCTGGAAGACACGCCCGCAGTGCGCGGCATGATCCAAAAAATCGCCTATTTGGTTAGGTACGAAGGCTGAGAGGACAAGAATGGCTATGGAACTCAATAACCTGAAGCCCGGCGCCGGCTCCAAGCATGCGTCCAAGCGTGTCGGACGCGGCATCGGCAGTGGCCTCGGCAAGACCGCCGGTCGCGGTCACAAGGGGCAGAAGTCGCGTGCCGGCGGGTTTCACAAGGTCGGCTTCGAGGGTGGCCAAATGCCGTTGCAGCGCCGCTTGCCGAAGCGGGGTTTCGTCTCCATGACGGCCAGCCGCAATGTAGAAGTGCGTTTGTCCGAACTGGACAAACTGCCGGTCGAAGAAGTTGATCTGCTGGTCCTGAAGCAAGCCGGCGTGATAGCGGGTGACGCGCTGTCTGCAAAAGTCATTTTGTCGGGCAAGCTCAATCGCAAGATCGCTCTCAAGGGCGTTGGCGCAACCAAGGGCGCACGTACCGCAATCGAGGCGGCCGGTGGTTCGGTCGCAGATATCGCAGCAGCCTGATAGATAGCGAGCGAGGACGGACCACGTGGCAACCCAGGCGGCAACCCTTGGCAAAACCGGGAAATTCGGCGACCTCTGGCGCCGGCTCTGGTTCTTGCTTGGTGCGCTGGTGGTGTACCGGATCGGTGCGCACATTCCCGTGCCGGGAATAGATCCGGTAAGGCTCGCCGAGCTGTTCCAGAGCCAGCAGGGCGGGATTCTTGGCGTCTTCAACCTGTTTTCGGGTGGCGCCCTGTCGCGCTTTACGCTGTTCGCTCTTGGCATCATGCCCTACATTTCCGCGTCGATCATCATGCAGCTGATGACGGTCGCCGTGCCATCGTTCGAGGCATTGAAGAAAGAGGGTGAAGCCGGGCGCCGCAAAATCACCCAATACACCCGCTACGGCACCGTCGGTCTGGCATTGTTCCAGGGATTGGGCATGGCGATCGCTCTGGAATCCCAAGCCGGGCTTGTACTCGATCCGGGCCTGATGTTTCGTTTCGTCACCGTCCTGACCTTGCTTACCGGCACCATGTTCCTGATGTGGCTGGGAGAGCAGGTCACCGAGCGTGGTCTGGGCAACGGCATTTCCATCATCATATTCGCTGGCATCGTGGCCGGTTTGCCGAGCGCGCTGGGCGGTCTGTTTGAACTCGTCCGCACCGGCGCGATGCATGCCCTGTCGGCACTTTTCATTTGCGTGGTCGCCGTTCTGGTTACCGGCTTCGTGGTGTTCGTCGAAAAGGGCCAGCGCAAGATACTGGTCAATTATGCCAAGCGGCAGGTCGGCAACAAGGTTTATGGCGGGCAGAGTTCCCATCTACCCCTGAAGCTCAACATGTCGGGTGTCATTCCACCCATCTTCGCTTCGTCCATCATCCTGTTCCCCGCCACCGCCGCCGGCTGGTTCGGTGCCGGCGAAGGCATGACCTGGCTCAAGGACATTGCTGCCACCCTGTCGCCCGGGCAACCCATCTACGTCATCCTCTACGCGGTCGCGATCATATTTTTCTGCTTTTTCTATACCGCTCTGGTCTTCAACTCAAAGGAAACCGCGGACAACCTGAAAAAGAGCGGTGCCTTCGTTCCCGGGATCCGCCCGGGCGACCAGACCAGCCGTTACATCGACAAGATCCTGATGCGCCTGACCCTGGTCGGCGCCGTCTATATCACGGCAGTCTGCCTGCTGCCGGAGTTCCTGATCCTGAAATGGAACGTGCCGTTCTATTTCGGCGGCACCAGCCTGCTGATCATCGTCGTGGTGACGATGGATTTCATGTCGCAGGTCCAGGCCTATGTCATGTCTCACCAGTATGAAAGTCTTCTGAAAAAGGCGAACTTCAAGGGTGCCGGATTCCCGGCCCGCTGATCCATGTCGAAGGAAGACGTAATTGAAATGCAGGGAGAGGTCGTCGAGAATCTCCCGAATGCCACGTTTCGGATCAAACTTGAAAACGGGCATGTTGTTCTGGGCCACATCTCCGGAAAAATGCGCATGCACTACATTCGCATCCTCCCCGGCGACAAGGTCACCGTGCAGCTCACGCCTTACGACCTTTCCAAGGGCCGTATCGTGTTCCGCGCCAAGTAGTCTGGCAATATTTTCCGGAGATATCCAATGTAAGTTCTGGCTTCGGGCAAACGTATCTGTAGCAACTGCA
>CAZGQB010000041.1:0-11451 GCA_964527055.1 uncultured Sulfuritalea sp. | reverse complement strand
AGGAGCGCATCACCTCGACCAAGGTCGGCTCGATCACCTCGATCCAGGCCGTGTATGTGCCGGCGGACGACTTGACCGACCCGTCGCCTGCCACCACCTTCCTGCACCTCGACTCCACCGTCGTGCTGTCGCGTGACATCGCCTCGCTGGGTATCTACCCGGCCGTCGATCCGCTCGACTCCACCTCGCGCCAGCTCGATCCGCTGGTCGTCGGCGAAGAACACTACAGCGTCGCCCGCCGCGTGCAGTCGACCCTGCAGCGCTACAAGGAACTGCGCGACATCATCGCGATTCTGGGCATGGACGAACTGGCTCCCGAAGACAAGCTGGCCGTGACCCGCGCGCGCAAGATCCAGCGCTTCCTCTCGCAGCCCTTCAACGTCGCCGAAGTGTTTACCGGCACCCCGGGCAAGATCGTACCGCTGGCCGATACCATCAAGGGCTTCAAGATGATCGTCGATGGCGAATGCGACACGATCCCCGAGCAGGCCTTCTACATGGTCGGCCCGATCGAGGAAGTCTTCGAGAAGGCCAAGACCCTCCAATAAGCGCCGCAGCAATCCAGACACAAAGGTAAAGTAATGGCCATGACCATTCACGTGGATGTCGTTAGCGCCGAGGAGTCGATTTTCTCCGGCCTGGCGGAATTCGTCGTCCTGCCGGGCGAAGCCGGCGAACTCGGTATCATGCCCGGCCACATGCCGCTGATGACCCGCATCAAGCCCGGTGCGGTGCGCATCAAACGTCAGGACGGCACCGAGGAGCTGATTTTCGTTGCCAGCGGCCTGCTCGAGGTCCAACCGGGCCTTATCACCGTACTGGCGGATACCGCCATTCGCGGACACGATCTGGACGAGGCGAGGGCGCTCGAGTCGAGAAAGGCCGCCCAGGAAGCCATGGCCAATCGTGCATCGACGATGGATTACGGACGTGCCCAGGCCGAGCTGGCGGAAGCTGCGGCCCAGCTAGCCGCCATCGATCGCCTGCGCAAGCGGCGGCATTGAACGGCGGATTTCCGGCGGAAAAAAGGGCAGCTTCGGCTGCCCTTGGTTTTTCTGCCGCCCTGCACTCCGCGCGCAGTGCGCGGTCGGCTATTGCCAGGGAAAAGTCGGCGCCGGCGACACGGCATCAGCAAGTCGCCGGGCCGGTTCAGAGCGCCTTGCGCACGCTGATCACGCCGCGAATCTGGCCCTCCGAATAGCCGGTGGCGCGATCGTTCGGGTAGGTCTGGCCGAGCGCCGCCTTGATTGCCGGGCTCAACTGCTCGACCGGGCCGTGGCAGCTCACGCACAGCGGCTGTACCGGCAGCGCCTTGACGAAGCGATATTCGTTGCCGATTCTCTCCCCCTTCTCAAGTTTGGCGGGTGGTTCGCCGGCTGCGGCACGCTTGTCGAAATCTTCCAGCGCGGCCTTTTCCCAGGGATCGGGGATGGCCCGTGCGTCGTTGCGCGGCTTCAGGCTGACGCGCTTGATTTTCCAGCCGGTCTGTTGCGAAATTTCGCCGGCCATTTTGGGCGCCATGTCCTTGCACACCGGGATCGCGTGTTCAGCCCCGGATTTTTTGATTTCGTCCTGCAAGGCAACGATGAGTTTCGGCGGCAGCGTGGTCGCCACCGTACGCGCCTCGTTCATCAAGGCATCATCGCCGGTCTGGGCCAGGGTCGAGGCGAAAGGAGCGAGCAGCGCGACGCCGACAAGCAGGGATGTGTTCATGGTTTTCCTCCCGGTGGGATTGGTGGTCAAGGAGGGCGATTGTGCCCACCCTCGTCCGGGCGGGCCAATAGAATTATTTCAGGAACGAATCAGAAATGCTTTAGCCAAGCCGCTGCAGGCGCTTTTCCAGACGTGCGACATCATCGCGCAGGCGGTCGACGTCGCCGGCAAAGGCCGAGATGTCCGCCTGCCGGGCGATCAGCGGCTGCTCCTCGGTGAAGTACTCCGCCAGGTTGGCGGCGACGTTCTGTGCCGCCTGCTGCTGCCAGGCGGCGAATTCCTTGCCGCCCTTGACGATGCGGTGCGCCGCGATATCACCAACCAGCCGGGACAGGTCTTCTTCGGCATCCCAGCGCAGGTTGCGGATGACGAAGCCAAGGGTTTCAGCGAACTCCGCAGAACCCTCGATGCGCGCCGCCCGCATCACGGCATCCTTGCCTTGCAGCGCCAGCAGTGCCGTCGTCGGCGGCAGCGAGATGCTGACTTCCAGTTCAGCGTCCGGAGGCGGCGTGGAGAGAAGGCCGTCGGCGCCGACCAGAAAAGCCGCCTCGAAGGGCGGCATTTTGATCTGCGCGGCGTGCCCGGCAAAAGGGGCGAGCTTTTCGCGCGCCCAGCCCGCGTGTCCAAGCAGGTGATTTACGGCTGCTTGTATCGGCGCTGGCAAGCCTTGCATCGAGAGTGAGCGCCTGCGTCAGGCTTGCTGGATGCCGGCCACGTTCCAGCCGCGGCTGCCGTCGACCGGCTTTACCAGATGCCAGGTTTCGGCAAAGGCTTCGGGGGCACCGCCCTCTTCACGCAACAGGCCGGAGAAATGCACGCTGGCGATGTGTCGGCTGCCTTCGGTGACGACTTCCAGAAGTTCGGCGTTCAACTGCATGACATCGGTTTCCTGGGGCTTGCCGCCGCGCTCCTGATATTGAACCCGGATCTCGGCAAACAGTTCGGGGGCGGTGAATTCGCGGATGTCGTCCATGTCGCCGCGGTCGTTGGCGGCCTGCAGGCGGACAAAGTTCAGCTTGGCCTGGCGCAGGAAGCCTTCGACGTCAAAGTCGGCGGGGATGTTGCGTAGCGCCGCCGTGGCGCCAGCACCGGCTCTTGAGGCTTCGAATAGAGCAGGGGTGAAATTATTGCCCGCGCCGGCAGCCGAATACTGCATGCCCGCTTCGGGCGTGCGCTTCCTCATCAGGAGGCGGATGACGAATACCGCCGCCATTACCAACAGCAGAATCATGACGAAGCTGGCCATCTCTTCGCCGAGACCGAAGTGCGAAAGCAGGGCGGCAATGCCGAGACCGGCCGCGAGTCCGGCCAAAGGCCCGAGGAAGCGGCTCATGCCTGCGGGCTTGGCGGCAGCAGCTGGGGCAGCTGCGGCGGCCGGAGCGGTCGCCGGTTTGCCGGCTGCGGCCGGTGCCGTGGGCGCCGGCGTTGCCTGACGCTGCATGCCGAAGGACTTGCCGCCGCCGAGGCGCTTGGCTTCGGCGTCGGGAACCATCAAACCCAAACCCACCACGGTCGCAAAAGCGGCAATCAATAAACGTTTCATTCTCTTCTCCTCCTTAGAGCTTGTAACCGCGATGCAGCGCGACGACGCCGGCTGTCATGTTGAACACTTCGACCCGTTCCAGCCCGGCTTGTTCCATCAGGACCTTGAGGGCCGCCTGGTCCGGATGCATGCGGATCGATTCGGCGAGATAGCGGTAGGAATCGGCGTCTCCGGCGATTTTTTGGCCCAGCCAGGGCAGCAGCTTGAACGAATAAAGGTCGTAGGCCTTTTCCAGCGGTTTCCACACCCTGGAAAACTCGAGCACCAGCAGCCGGCCGCCGGGACGCAGGACGCGGCGCATCTCGGCCAGTGCCCGATCCTTGTGCGTCATGTTGCGCAGGCCGAAGGCCACCGTGACGATGTCGAAGTGGTTGTCCGGGAAAGGCAGCTTTTCCGCGTCGCACTGCGCCACCGGCGCCAGCAGGCCTTCGTCGAGCAGGCGGTCGCGACCGACGCCGAGCATGGCATTGTTGATGTCGGTCAGCCAGACCTGGCCGCCGGTTTTTTCAAACGGGCCGACCCGCCTGGCAAAGGCCGACGACAGGTCGGCTGTGCCGCCGGCGACGTCGAGCACGCGTTCGCCGGGGCGGGGTGCGGCGAGGTCGATGGCGAATTTCTTCCACAGGCGATGCAGGCCCATCGACATGAGATCGTTCATCACGTCGTATTTCTGCGCGACCGAGGAAAAGACGCCCGCTACGCGCTGCGCCTTTTCCTTTTCGTCTACGGTCTCGAAACCGAAATGGGTTTGAGTCATTGCCGGAAGCGGGCTCTCAATGGCTGCCGCAACCGCCCGACTTGGGCGGAAGCGTGGTCGAATCGATGTCGCGGCTGGCACCGGCTTTTTCAAGTCGCGCCAGGTATTCCGCCCACAGCGATTCATGATTGACGGCAAGGTGATGGAGCCAGTCCCACGAATAGATGCCCGTGTCGTGGCCGTCGGAAAAGGTCGGCTTCACGGCATAGTTGCCGACCGGCTCGAGGGCGACGATCTCGACATTGCGCTTGCCGGTCTGCAGGGTCTCCTGTCCCGGCCCATGGCCGCGCACTTCGGCGGAAGGGCTGCAGACCCGCAGGAACTCGACGGGCAACTGGTAGCGGTTGCCATCCTCGAAAGCCAGTTCCAGGGTTCGCGATTTCTGGTGCAGGGTGATCTCGGTGGGGATCGGGGTTTTGCTGTCGAGACCGGCCATGGTGATAATTCCTTGAGTGGGGCCGCTATCATAGCGCACCCGGTGGCAAGCTTCGCGGCGGCGAGCGATGTCACGGAACCGTCATCAAGCTGCAATAGACTGGCGGTTGTTCACTTTCCAAGCAAGCCCATGTCTGCAACGATACTGGTGGTTGAAGACGAGCCGTCGATCCGGGCGCTGATCGAAGTCAACCTGCGCCGTGCCGGTCACAATGTCCTGCTGGCGGCGGATGCCGAAACGGCGCGGCAACTGGTGCGGGACGCGTTGCCCGATCTGGTCTTGCTCGACTGGATGCTGCCGGGCATGAGCGGCATCGATTTCGCCCGTTTGCTGCGCGGCGACGCACGCACCCGGCGCCTGCCGATCATCATGCTCACCGCCCGTGCCGGCGAGCGCGACAAGATTGATGGCCTCGAGCTTGGCGCCGACGATTACGTCACCAAGCCCTTCAGTCCGCGCGAACTGGTGGCGCGGATCAAGGCCGTGCTGCGCCGGCACGCGCCGCAAGCGACCGAGGACGCGGTCGAACTCGGTGGTTTGCGCCTGGATCCGGCGACCCACCGCGTTACCGCCGGCGGCGAGGAAATCGGTCTCGGCCCGACCGAGTTCCGCCTCCTGCACTTCCTGATGACCCACCCCGAGCGTGTCCATGCGCGTTCGCAGCTGCTCGATCAGGTCTGGGGCGATCATGTGTTCGTCGAGGAGCGCACGGTGGATGTGCATATCCGCCGCCTGCGAGCGGCGCTCGAAGCGAGCGGGCATGATGCGTTGATCCAGACCGTGCGCGGCAGCGGCTACCGGATTTCATCATCTTGAGGGCGGTGGCGGCCGAGCTGCTTCTGGCTGTTCTATCGGCCATGCTGGCGTCCCTGGCGGGCTGGTTCGCGGCCGGTGAGCGCGGTGCGGCGATACTGCTGGTGCTTGCCATTGCCGCCTTTTTGCTGCGCCAGCTGTGGATGGTGCTGCGGCTCCTGCACTGGGCCGCTTGCCCGCTGGGTACGCCGACGCCGAGCGCGAGCGGCGCCTGGGGCGCTGTTTTCGAGGCCCTGTACCGGCGCGCGCGACTGTCCAGCGCCGAGCGCGAACAGGCCACCAGCGAGCTGGCACGTTTTCGCCGTGCGGCCGAAGCCCTGCCGGACGGCGTGCTCATCCTCGACGGCCACCGCGCCATCGAGTGGATGAACCTGCACGCCGAGGCCTGCCTGGGTCTCAAGGCCTCGGACCTGGGCAGCCGCATCACCCATCTGCTGCGCGAACCGCAGTTCCTGGACTATCTCGACAGCGCGGACCATCGCGGTGTTCCGCTGGACCTGCACACACAACGGAACCCCGGGCGCACGCTGCAGATTCAGGCGGCACCCTTTGCCGCGGGGCGCATCCTGCTGCTGGTGCGCGACGTGACACAGCTGCAGAAGCTCGCCACCATGCGCCGAGATTTTGTCGCCAACGTATCGCATGAACTGAAAACCCCGCTGACGGTGACCCTTGGATTTGTCGAAACGGCCCTCGATATGTTGCATGAAACACCGCCAGCGGAAATCGCGCAGTACCTGCAACCCGCCGCCGAACAGGCGCGGCGCATGCAGCAATTGATAGATGACCTGCTGACGCTGTCCGCGCTGGAAACGGATTCGCCGCCACCGCTGGAAGATCCGGTCGAGATGCCCGCCCTGCTGGATGATATCCGCCGCGAAGTCGAGGCACTTTCCGCCGGCAGGCATCGCATCGTCGTCGAAAACCACGGGCCGCGGGGATTGCTGGGCAGTGCCCGGGAACTGCGTTCGGCCTTTGCCAACCTGGCGGGGAATGCCGTGCGCTATTCGCCGCAGGGTGGAGAGATACTGCTTTCCTGGAGAGGCGAAGCCGGAGGTGGCGCACGGTTTTTCGTCACCGATCACGGCCTCGGCATCGCCCGCGAACACCTGCCGCGCCTCACCGAGCGCTTTTACCGGGTGGATCGCGGTCGCTCACGGGAAGCCGGCGGCACCGGACTCGGCCTCGCCATCGTCAAGCACGTGCTGGAGCGGCATCAGGCGGCGCTGCAAATCGAAAGCGAGCCGGGCCGGGGCTCAACCTTCAGCGTGGTCTTCCCGGCGCACCGGATTCAATCGTAATAGTTGCAGCGCTCGAACTCGAGGCCGCGATCGAGCACCCGGAACAGCTTCAGCTGCAGCGGCTTCTGCTCCGTCATGATCTCGATGCTGCGCTCGAGGCGGTAGGTGCCGGCGGGAACGATGACGCTGGCCGGTTCGTTGATGGCAGCCATTTCCGGCAACAGGAAACCCTGGCGCCAGGGGTGGTCGGCAGCGCCCTGCTCGAGGACCCTTACCGCGACGGGGCGCGCTTCGCCCGCAAACAGCTGTATGCCGGCGGCGAGTTCGCTTTCGCCCTCGCGCAGAGCCCAGCGCACGTTGCCCAGGGTGTAGCGCTGGCTGTCCGCGGTCCGGACTGCAACCATCATCCCGGCGCCGATCCGCGCACCCTCCTTGAGCGGCCGCGTGACGCGCATGCCACCGGCTGATTCATCGACCAGGCGCCATTTTTCGACATGCGAGTCGTTCCCGACGCCTTTGGCCCTGGTGTCCTTGCTGCGCTCGCCGAACGTCTCGAATTCTTCCCGTTCGCGGCGAAGAGCCTCATCGCTGCGCGTCGGCGCGCGGAAAACCTCGCGTCCGGACAGCTGAAAGTGCACCATTTCGAAGCCGGCGATGAAATTGCAGTCCGCAGTTGCGGCGTGCCTCTCGTGGCGACGCGATACGCCCCCCCGGCACCAGCGTTGCAGGACGCGCTGCAGCAACTGTGTTGCGGCCGGTTGCGTCACGTCATCGCCGAGCTGCAGTTCGGCCGGTTCGCGGCCCTGTGCCAGCAAGGTGATGCGGGCAATCAGGCTTTTCCGGAGTTCGGTGGTTTCCAGCCAGCGGCTGCCGCTCGACGGCTGCGGCATGTAAGCGGCCGGCTGATCGGATTCGATGTCGACCCACAGCGGCACGGCACGGTTGCGGATATCGTCGGGCGGCGCCTTCAGCAGGACGATTTTCGGACCCCAGCGCTTGGCCCAGCGCACCACCCAGCCCAGGTGGCGGGCGGAAAGCTCATAGACGTTGGCCGTGCTGATCAGGTGGCATTCGACGTAGGTTGCCAGCGCGCTGGAATTTGCCGGCCCGTGGCGCAGGTGGTCGGATACGGCGCGCGTGGCGACGCCGAGAATTTCCGCGGCGTAGAAGATCTCGTGCAGCTTTTTCCAGTACGGGGCGTCGGGCAATTGCTCGCCGCGGCATAGATCGACCTGCCAGTCAGCGAATACCGACAGCGCGCGCTGGGTCAGCTTGGCGGCCATGCCGGCCAATTCGGGATGGCTCGCGATCTGGGCTTGTTGCACCGCCAGAGCCGGCGCCGAGAAAACGCCGGCATTGCCGCCGCACAAGCCGTCGAAGCATCGCAGATAGCCAAGCGCCAGGGCGTGCCAGACGCTCAACGTGCTGTCCATGGCCGCCTGTTCGTGGGGTGCGAAAGGCAGGGGTTTGCCGGCAAATTTCCTGCTGGCATCCTCCTGAACCTGACAAACCGAATGGCGCAGGGTCTCGAGGATGGTGAAGCGATCGGTCGGCGGCAGGGTGAACCGGTGCAGCAAATGCAGCTGTTGCAGGAGCATGGCTTGCGCCTGCACGGCATTGGCCATGGGTACTTTCGTCAGCCATTCCTGGCAACTTTCAGCGGTTACAAAGGCCGGGCTCTTTTCCGTTCCGGTAGGAGGCAGTTCGAAGTTCATGGCATTTGATTCATGGTCGAGAGTTCGGTTTCGAGGGCGCTGCGCAGCACGGCATTTCCGGGGGCCGGGCGCAAGCCGGCGCTGCGTTGTGCGGTCGCCCAGATCGGGGCGGGGAAGTGGCTGTCATCACGCCAGCGGGGGATGACGTGCCAGTGCAGGTGCGGCACGACATTGCCCAGGCTGGCGAGGTTGATCTTGTCCGGCTGCATGATCCGGCGCAGCGCACGCTCGGTGGCGAACACGACATCCATGAAATGGCGGGCGTCGGCGAGCGCGAGTTCGCTCATTTCGGCGACATGCGGGTTCCAGATCACGCGGCAGAAGCCCGGAAACGGTTCGGCGGCCGAATCGACGACGCGCACCACGCGGCATGAAGCATCTTCCCAGAGCAGATCGCCGCCGGGAGCGGTGCACAATTCGCAATCCATGTCATTCGCCACCCGCGAAGCATAGCGCCAATCGGCCGCCCTGTGCGCGTCGGCGTGAGCCGGAATCAGCGCGGCGAGACCAGGGTCACCAGGTGTAAGCGTTGCCAAAGCCGCGTGTTCTGCAACTTCTGCTCGTCGGGCACGCATCCCCGCTGGGCGGGGCCCCCGGTGCGCCGCTCACAGCAATACGCGCTCGATGCCGCCGCTGTTGGCGGCGGCAACATAGTCCTGCATCCAGTCCGGACCGAGAATCGCTCGAGCCATTTCGACCACGATGTAGTCGGCCGAAATGTCCGCATCGTTTTCGTAGCGCGACAGGCCCTGCAGGCAGGACGGGCAGGAGGTGAGGATTTTCACCGCCGTGTCGCCAGCACCGACTTTTTCGGCGTCCGCCTCGCGCAGGCGCGCAGCGCCGAGTTCTATCTCCTGCTGCTTGCGAAAGCGGATCTGGGTCGAGATGTCCGGACGCGAAACGGCCAGCGAACCCGATTCGCCGCAACAGCGATCATTAAGGTCAACGCGCTGGCCCATCAATGCATTCGCCACCTTGATGCCGGAATGGTGCTTCATCGGCGTGTGGCAGGGCTCGTGGTACATGTATTGCACGCCCTTGGCACCGTCGAGCTTGATGCCCTTCTCGAACAGCCATTCGTGGATGTCCACCAGCCGGCAGCCGGGGAAAATCTTGCCGAATTCGTATTCCAGCAGCTGGTCCATGCAGGTGCCGCAGGACACCACCACCGTCTTGATGTCGAGGTAGTTGAGCGTATTGGCGACGCGGTGGAACAGCACGCGGTTGGCGGTGGTGATGGCCTGGCCCTTGTCCTCGTCGCCGCTCGCGGTCTGCGGGTAGCCGCAGCACAGGTAGCCCGGCGGCAGCACCGTGGTGGCGCCGGCGTGCCAGAGCATGGCCTGGGTGGCGAGGCCGACTTGCGAGAACAGGCGCTCCGAGCCGCAGCCGGGGAAGTAGAACACCGCTTCCGAATCCTCGGCCGTCCGCTGCGGATCGCGGATCACCGGGATCAGGCTGTCGTCGTCGATGTCGAGCAGGCCGCGCGAGGTGCGCATCGGCACGTTCTTCGGCATCGGCTTGTTGAGGAAGTGGATCACCTGTGCCTTGATCTCGGGGCGGCCCAGCGTGGCGGGCGGGTGCTTGACCGTGTCCTGGATCAGGCCGAAGGATTTCGCCAGCCCGTGGCCCAGGCGTTGCGCCTTGTAGCCGAGCTGGATCATGCCGGCGCGTACCAGCTTGATGGTGGCCGGGTCTGTGGCGCTGAGGAAGGCCATCGCCGCCGCCGAGCCTGGATTGAATTTCTTCTTGCCCTGGCGGCGCAGGAAGTTGCGCATTGCCACCGAGACGTCGCCGAAGTCGATATCGACCGGGCAGGGTGTCACGCACTTGTGGCAGACCGTGCAATGGTCGGCGACGTCGGAGAACTCGTCGAAATGCTGCAGGCTGATGCCGCGCCGCGTCTGCTCTTCGTAGAGAAAGGCCTCGATCAGCAGCGAGGTGCCGAGGATCTTGTTGCGCGGACTGTAGAGCAGGTTGGCGCGCGGCACGTGGGTCGAGCAGACCGGCTTGCACTTGCCGCAGCGCAGGCAGTTCTTGATCGAATCGGAAATCCTGCCGATGTCGGACTGCTCCATGATCAGCGATTCGACGCCGAGCAGCGCGAATGACGGTGTGTAGGCGTTGGCGAGATCGCTGCCCTGCATCAGCTTGCCGCGATTGAAGCGGCCCTCGGGGTCGATCTTCTGCTTGTAGTCGCGGAAGGGGCGGATTTCGTCGTCGCCGAGGAATTCCAGCTTGGTGATGCCGATGCCATGTTCGCCGGAGACCACGCCGCCGAGGCTCTTGGCCAGCGCCATGATGCGCTCCACCGCCTTGTAGGCGGTCTGCAACATCGCATAGTGGTCCGAGTTTACCGGGATGTTGGTATGCACGTTGCCGTCGCCGGCGTGCATGTGCAGGGCGACGAAAACGCGGCCGCGCAGCACCTCCTTGTGGATCGCCTCGATGCCGGCCAGCACCGGGCGGAAGGCATTGCCTTCGAACAGGGATTCCAGCGGCGCCTTGAGTTCGGTCTTCCACGACACCCGCAGGCGGTAGTCCTGCAGCTCGCGGAAGTGCTGATCCAGATTGTCGAGCAGCGCCTGCCAGTTCGCGCGCACGCCGGCGACGAGTTCCAGCGCCTGCTCGCGCTTGTCGCCCAGCAGCAGTTCCGGATCGAGGTTGGCATCGCCCGCGTGCAGCGGCAGTTCGCCCCGCAGGAATTCCGTCAGCGCAGCGGCCAGTTCGATCTTGTTGGCCAGCGACAGTTCGATGTTGATGCGTTCGATGCCGTCGCAGTAGTCGCCCATGCGCGGCAGCGGAATCACCACGTCCTCGTTCACCTTGAAGGCGTTGGTGTGTTTCGAGATCGCCGCGGTGCGCGCGCGGTCGAGCCAGAACTTCTTGCGCGTCTCGGGCGAGACGGCGATGAAGCCCTCGGCGCCGCGCGCACTGGCCATGCGCACCACTTCCGAGGCGGCGGCCATCACCGCCGTGTCGTCGGCGCCGACTATGTCGCCGATCAGCACCATCTTGGGCCGGCCGTGGCGTTTTGCCTTGGTCGCATAGCCGACGGCGCGCACGTAGCGCTCGTCGAGGTGTTCCAGGCCGGCCAGCAGCACGCCGGCGGCGAGGCCCGCGCCGCCCGGCTTGAAGTAATCGGTGATTTCGACGATCGACGGCACGGCGTCGGTGACGCGGCCGAAGAATTCCAGGCAGACGGTGCGCGTCACCGGCGGCATCTTGTGCAGCAC
>CAZGQB010000040.1:0-11606 GCA_964527055.1 uncultured Sulfuritalea sp. | reverse complement strand
GTTATTCGCATCCCTTCGAGCGCGGACTGCGCGCGTGCCTGGAAGGCAGGCGGGCACCCGCCGAATCCTGCTCGCAGGAAGAGCGTGCGCTGGGGCTCTGCGGGTAGGGTGCGACGGCGGAGCGCCTTGCCGGTTGCGCCGGGGAAGTGCATCGATCGGCCGCAAAAAGTCGGCGCCGGCGGGACGGCGCGGCAGAGGATGATCTTGCGATGCGCGCAGCGGAGGATGCGGCACGAAGCTTCCTGCCACGCATCAGCCGGTTTATCGGTTGGAGTCCTGTCGCCGGAATGGCGCCGCCAGCGGCTCGCCGATGAAAATTCCCTGCCCCGGCATGGCCACGCTCTTCCAGTACGCCTCGATCAGTGTGTCACCCTTCAGGTAGCTGGCGGCCACCAGCGCCGGGTCCGGGAATTTCTGCAGCAGGTTGCAGGGTTCGACCACCGTGCCATAGCTGCCGGTGGCCCCGGCCTCGAGCCAGCGCAGGGCGCTCATCTGTCCACCGTCCTGTCTTGAAAGGTTTCCGCCAAAGGATGTGAGGTGGTCGGCGATGGCGCCGGGAACGAACCGGAGCGTTTGCAGGCCTTGCACGGCATGCTTGCCGGTGAAGTAGAACAGGACATCGCTCGCGCCTTCCAGGCTGTCCTGTTTGAGAATGGATACCGGAATGCGACCGTCGATGACACGGCGTGCGGTCTGATAGGTAGCGCTGCGCACGTTGCGGGCGGGATCCGATGTCGATAACAGGTAGGCGGCTCCGTTCGGGAACTTGCCGTCGGACTCGACGCCGCGATCGATCAGCTCCCTGGCATGCTCGAAGCTGGTCGCCGCGATCGCCATCGCTGGACGCATGCCCAGCTGGGCAAAGGGCAGGGATGCACGCGAATTGAAGTAGGGACTGGGTCGCGTCGGCTTGCATCCGGGCTCGCAGAAGGCCGGGTCGTAGCCGAACGCAAAGGCCGCGGTGATCGACATGCATTCGACCCGATACGGTACGGGCCAGGTCAGGGCAAACGCCTGGATCCGGCGCATGGCTTTCTTGTCGACGATCGCCTTGATATCCTCGAACTCCGCACGCGTCAGCGTGGTCTTATCCGGAGGAAAAGCCACCCTGATGATGTTCTGGAAGGAAATGCGGCGCTGGGCGGCGTAGTATTCGCCGATGCGCACGCTCAAGGGGTCCGACGTGTTGATGATGACGGCAAGGTGCCGGGCGTCGAGGGCACGCGCCGGAAGCGCTGTCAGCGCAAACGTCATCGCAATCAGAAGAAGGGCTGTGCGGGCGAAGGTCATGGATCTATCGTGATTGGCAACGCCGCGGAATCGAAATGTATTTGTTCAGTGTAGCGTGCGTTTCCTGAAAACGGATCATGGCTGCCAAATCGACTGACCTGCAATGGACCAGGGCATGACAGCGCAACCCGATGGTCGCAATGCGAGCAGAACGCAGCTGGCTCTTGAGCCGCTGCGCGGCAGGCGCGCATTGTTTTCGGTGACGACGTTTCTGATCGCATCGAACCTGCTGGTGGCCGGCGCAATGCTGATTGTCGGCGCGGGATTGTGGCATTCCTCGAGTGCCGTGCAAATGGCCTGGGGGGCCAATTTCGGTCCGGCCACCAAGGACGGAGAATGGTGGCGCCTGGGCACTGCCATGTTCCTCCACTTCGGCGTAGTGCATCTGGCGATGAACATGCTGGCGCTGTGGGACAGCGGGCGGCTGGCGGAACGCATATTCGGCCCGGCCCGGTTTGCCGCGATCTATTTCGGCAGCGGCCTGGCCGGCAATTTGCTGTCGCTGATCGTGCAGGGTGACCGGGCGGTCTCGGGTGGTGCGTCCGGCGCCATTTTCGGCATCTACGGCGCTTTCCTCGCATATCTTCTGCATGAGCGCCGGCGCCTGCATCCCGGAGACTTCAGATGGATGTTCTGGGGTGCCACCGCTTTCTCATTCATGACGCTGACGCTTGGATTCTTGATACCGGGCATCGACAACGCGGCTCATGTCGGCGGCCTGGTCACCGGAGCGACCGCGGGTTTTGTCCTGCTGAAACCGGTCGCAGGCAACGATCCTTCGTTTCAAGGCAAGCAGCGAATGGTCGCCGCTGCGTTCGGACTGGTTGTTGCCGCGCTCGTCGCCAACATTCCCGATCCGATTTATCGCTGGTCCGAAGAGCAGGCCGCGCGCGGGGAGATCCGCGACTTCATCGGCGAGGACGCCCGGATCAATGCGCGCCTCAGGAGCATCCTCAAGGAGGGTCGCACCGGTGGCGCGAGCTTCGAGCAGCTTGCAGGACGCATCGAAACCGAAGTGGCGGAGCCCTACGAACAGAGTTTCGAGCAACTGTCGGCATTACGTGTCGGCCCCGGGGTTCCGTCGGCGGCGACGCTGGACCAGTTGCGGCGCTATGCGGAAGCCCGTCGCGATGCCTCGCACGCGCTGGCGGAAGGCGTCAGGAAGAACGACCCGCGGCAAATTCGCGATGCCCTGTCGTCCGCGCGCCAGGCCGCGCGCCCGCAGCCGAAGACGCCGCCTGCGGAACGGCCGCAGCAGAAGCCCTGAACTTCATTTGCCAACAGGCGATAGCCAAAAATGCCAGACGAAAAAAAACCCTGCGGGGCAGGGTTTTTGCGGGGCTGCAGCCACCCGATTACGGGAGTTGGCGCCGACGCCGCCTGGCGACAAAACCGATCAGGCTCAGGCCGGCCAGCAACATCGCGTAGGTTTCGGGCTCGGGAACCGGTGTTTCAATGTAGAGCTGATCTTGGGAAATCTGCGAGAAGTTCGCATCCTTGTAAAGGTTCAACACCCTGACATTGCCGATGCCGCTCCACTGATTTGCCGCAATCGCAGAATTCGCCTCGTTGACCCACGTCAGCGCTTGGCCGCTAAGGGTATAACTCGCCAGTTGCTCGTTTTCCAGATACCAGATGGCATTTTGAAGGGCATCCGCGTCTGCTACCCGTGCCGCAGCGTTGCCATAATCGTAGCTGCTCAGCGTCCCATTGCTGAACTTGGTGTAGAGATATGCCGTCTGCGAACTGATCGGATCCCAAAGCCCGCCGTTCGGATCGGCAACGGCTCCACCGTACCCGCCATTCTTCGCCCCAGTATTGGGCGCACCCTTCACGTACAGGGTCTGGGTATCGTAGTTATTGAAGTACTCCGTCCTCTCAAGGCAGAATGTAATGAAACTGGTACCGGTTCCATACAGCACCGATGAACCCTGGTAAGGAGTACTTGTTCCAGCAACTACCTTGGCCTTGAATTCGCCCGCCAAGCTACCGTACCCGTTGCCAAGGGTAATTGCCGTCGGGTTGGCCAGCGCGTAGGACGGCGCGAAACCGGAAATTGAGGCTATCGCCAGGCCAATTGCAAATTTGTTTTTCATGATCTCAAGCCCCCTAATCAAGTCCGATTCCGCATCTGGATTGCTGCTACTTGAGGCGTAGATTAGTCGCCACCAGTTTTCGGGTCAATGGCCCAATCGGGCTAATGGCTTGCGGGTTCCTCCCAGTCGCCTTGGCGCGCATTAGCCACTGCGGCTCATTACTCCTGTGCTGGCGGCACGGCGTCATGGCATTGAAAAATGAATATAAACATAATGTTATCGTGTTTCTATGGCGGATCATCATGGTGGGTCCGTGGTCCTGCTGTTTCTCCCTCGTTGACAAGCCTGCTTTGGCTGAAGTCGCGACTCCCGGCAGGAAATCTAGGCTCCGCTGCATTGTTTTCGATTTGGGTGGCTGATGTTGATTGCCGATCAGGGATTGAATAGTCCGATAGGGCTAACGGCGTTGTTTCGGCGCCGACTTTTCAGGCGCTGCGTGGAATGCCTGCTTGATGAGGGGTATCATTCGAGCATTTTTGCCAGAGGGTGGATGCAATGAAGAGGTTTTCGAGCCAAAGCGTTTCCGCTTCCCTGCGCCGGACGGGTGTCCGGACCTTGATCGCTGCCTGTGTTTTGGGTCTGGCTGCCTGTTCTTCGCCCGAGGACAAGGCGAACAAGTTCTACCAGAGGGGTGCCGAATTGCTCGCAAAGGGCGATGTCGACAAGGCGCGCATCGAATTCCAGAATGCCCTGCAGATCAAGGACGGCATGACCGCGGCCTGGTTCGGCCTGGCCCAGATTGCGGAGCGCAAGGGCGAATGGGAGAAAATGTTCGGCTTCCTGAACAAGGTGATCGATCGCGACCCGAAACATCTCGAAGCCCAGTTGAAGCTCGGGCGCCTGCTGCTGGCGGCGGGCAAACTGGACCGGGCGCTTGCAATAAGCGACACCACGCTGACGCTGGCCAAGGATTCCGCGGATGTGCTGGCGTTTCGCGCCGCGGTGCTTTTCAAGCTGGACAACAAGGCGGGTGCAACAGAACTCGCCAACGCCGTGCTGGCGAAGGACCCGAACAACATCGATGCGCTGGTGGTGCTTGCCACCGAACGGCTGGTGGCCAAGGATGGCGAGAAGGCGATCGAATATCTCGACCGCGGGTTGAAGGTCAACGAGAAGAACATCGCCCTGCAACTGATCAAGGTCCAGGCCTTCGAATCGCTGGCGAAGACGGACTCGGCCGAGGCGGTGTTTCGCCGGCTGATCGCGTTGTATCCGGAGACTCGCGCCCTGCGCCATATCCTGGCGCAGTTCTACCTCAGCCATGACCGCAAGGATGCCGCCGAAGCCGAATACCGCGCGATCATGGCCGAGAACCCGAAGGATCTGTCGGCCCGCCTCGACGTTGTCCGCTTCGTGAATGCCGTGAAGGGCCCCAAGGCGGCCATGCAGGAGATTGAAGCGCTGATCGCCAAGGACGCGGCCAACAACGAACTCAAGTTCGCCCTGGCCGCCATGCATCAGTCGCAGGGCGACCGCAAGAGCGCCGCGGCGGTTCTGCGCTCCGTGGCCGACAAGGAAGGCGACAGCCCGGATGGCATCAAGGCCAAAGGACAGCTTGCGGCGTTGCTGCTTGCCGGTGGCGACAAGAAGGATGCCCAGGCCTTGATCGACCAGGTCCTGGCCAAGGACCAGCGCAACGAGCAGGGCCTGCTGCTGAAAGCCAGCATTGCGATCGACGGGCGGCAACTCGATCAGGCGATCGCCGATCTCCGGACGATCCTCAAGGATGTGCCGAACTCCGCCCGCGCCCTGCTGCTGCTCGGCAAGGCCCACGAGCTGGCGGGTTCGCCCGAGTTGGCCCAGGAGCATTATCAGAAGGCCTTCCAGGCAGGCAAGCAGGCGCCCCAGTTCGGCATGACCTACGGCGAATTCCTGCTCAAGCGCAATCAGGCGGCGCGTGCCGAAAGCGTGGCCGAAGACATGTTGCGGGCTGCCCCGGGGCATGTGCCGGCGATGAAGCTGCTGGCCCAGGCCCGGATCAGCAAGGGCGACTGGGTCGGAGCGCAGGCGGTGGCCGACGCCTTGCAGAAACTGGAAGGCAAGCAGCAGGATGCCGACCAGGTCCGCGGTGCCGTTTTGGTCGCGCGCAAGAATTATGCGGAAAGCATCGAGGCCTTCAAGCGTGCCTACCAGGCGGCGCCGTCGGAAACGCAGCCGATGGTGGCGCTGGTGCGCACCTATATGCTCGCGGGCAAGACCAACGAGGCGATCGCCTTCCTGAACTCCGTGGTGCAGGCCAGTCCGGATAATGTCGGCGCTCGCTTGTTGCTGGGGCAGCTGCAGGCGGTCAAGGGCGATCAGGCCGCCGCGACTCAGTCATTCCAGACCGTGATCAGCCGGCAGCCGAAAGATCCGATCGGCTATGTCAACCTGGCCAACCTGCATATCCGCGAAAAGCGCTTTTCCGAAGCGGAGCAGGCCGTTACCCAGGGCCTGACGGCGATTCCGGGTGATTTTTCATTGCGCATGACGCAGGCAGGGATTTACGAGCTTTCGGGTCGTGTCGACGATGCGATCAAGCTCTACGAGCAGTTGCTCAAGGAGCGTCCCAACGCCGATGTCATTGCGAACAACCTTTCCAGCCTGCTCAGCGATCACCGGACCGACAAGGCCAGCCTGGCGCGCGCCCAAGAACTGGCCTTGCGTTTCAAGCGCAGCGAGGTTCCGCAATTCAAGGACACGCTGGGATGGGCGACCTACAGGGTCGGCAAGCCGGGTGATGCGGCACAGCTGATCGAGGATGCCTCGAAGAAAATGGACCTGCCGGTATTCCGCTACCACCTGGGCATGAGTTATCTGGCGATGAACAAGCCGGAAGCCGCACGCAAGGAACTCGAAGCGGCATTGAAATTGGGTGAGGGGAAGGATTTCCCCGAGGCAGAGCAGGTGAAGAAGGCACTCAAGGGCCTCTGACGGGGTTACGTCGTTTCTTCAACCTTTCCCGGATTATGCAGCGATATGGTCAGACGTCATGTTTGAGGAGTTCTACGGGCTGAAGGAAAATCCGTTTTCCATTCAGCCCGACCCGGAGTACCTGTTCATGGGCAAGCGCCATAGCATGGCGTATTCGGTCCTGGAATACAGCATTCGCAACAAGGCAGGTTTTGCCGTCATCAGTGGCGATATCGGTTGCGGCAAGACCACGCTGATCCGGAAACTTCTGGAGAGCCTGGGCGAGGATGCCTGCATCGGCCTGGTCTACAACACCCATCAGGACATTGCCAACCTGCTCGAGTGGATCATGCTGGCCTTCGGTCAGCCTTATGACGGGCTGTCGCAGGTGGCGCTGTACGACGCCTTCCAGCGCTTTCTGATCAATCAGTATGGCGCCGGCAAGCGGGTACTGCTGATCGTGGACGAGGCGCAGAACCTCAGCCCGACGGCACTGGAATCGCTGCGCATGCTGTCCAACATCAACGCCGACAAGTACCAGCTGCTGCAGATGATCCTGGTCGGGCAGCCGCAGTTGAAGGAGTTGCTGCGGCGCCCCGAATTGCAGCAGTTCGCCCAGCGCGTATCGGCCCATTTTTTCATTCCGCCGCTGGAGCTGCAGGAAGTGGGGCCCTACATCAAGTTCCGGCTGTTCGTGGCCGGGCGCACGGCACCGCTGTTTTCACCCGCCGCCGTCGAGCGCATCGCCGAAGTCAGCCGCGGCGTGCCGCGCACCATCAACATTCTTTGCGATACGGTTCTGGTCTACGGATTTGCCGCGGAAAAGCAATCGATCGATGTCGATCTGGTCAACGAAGTCATCCGCGACCAGGCTACGTTCGGGGTGTTCTCCCTGGAGTCGTAGGGCGCGTTGCCGACATCCCGCGGTCAGGACCCTTTCCGCTGCCGGCGGCTGATTATTTTTTCCAGTTCCGGAGACGGATCGGTAACGGATCCGTCAAACGGATGGGTTTCGTACGTGTAGCCGGCCAGTATGCTTTTCACGTAGGCCCGTGTTTCGGGGTATGGCGGAATGCCCTGGTACCTGTTCACCGCGCCTTCCCCGGCATTGTAGGCGGCGGCTACGAGCCGCACGTCGCCGCGATAGTAGGCAAGCAGCCAGCGCAGGTAGGCGAGCCCGCCGCGTACGTTCTGTTCCGGATCGAAGGGCTTGCGAACGTTGAACCTGACCGCGGTTTCCGGGATCAATTGCATCAGACCCTGGGCATTCTTGATGGAGACGGCGCGGGGGTTCAGGCTGGATTCGGTCCGGGCCAGGGTCAGCGCCAGGCGCGGGGCCACGCCGTATTCGATGGCAAGGCGCTTGACCAGATCGGCCAATCGACGTTGCGCGTCGCTCTTGTAGACAAAGTCGTCGGCCGCGTCAGCCAGTTCCCTCGGGTCCCGCATGCAGTCGGGTGTGTCGGCAATGGTCGTCCCCATGCGCGGCAGAAGGTTTCTGGATTGGGGATGTCCTAGTTCCGCCGCTTTGGCGAAGAAGTAGGCGGCGACCGGGTCATCGCGCTGCACGCCCCTGCCCATGGCGTACATCCAGCCCAGGCGGTACATCGATTCAGGGTCCCCGCTTCGTGCCCCCTGGCAATACAGCTTGATGGCCTCCGCCGGATTCCTGGCCACCCCGCCTTCGCCGTGCTCAAGGGCGCGAGCCTGTTTGTGCAATGCGACCGGATCGTCCCCATGCTCTGCGGCAAACGTCGCCGCCGAAGCGCATTGAAGCGCGCAGAAACAGGCGATAAGTATTTTCTTCGTCACCTTTGCTTTCCCGGGGAAGCAATCTGCAAAGAAAGGGGTGCGTACTCGTGGAGTTCCCTGCCAACCAGGACCGGCGATCGGCGTTTCAGTCAGCCCGCTGACGACGAAGGGAAACGGAGGCGGGTTCCGCAGGATCTTCTGCGCCAACCGACTTGCGATCAATCAGCTGCTGGTGTTCGCGAAAGCCGACAAACAGGATCAGCGCCACGCCGATCAGCACCATCTGGAAGGGTCCCGGCTCGGCGATTGAAGAAAGGTAGGACGGAATTGCGGTCGGTGCAGTCAGTGACAAACCGGAATACGCTGCCGCCAACCCTGCAAGCATGAGACCGACTGTCAGCGCGATTAAAGATTTCATTTGGGACTCCCTTTTCTTGCGGACACCGCTCGACAACGTGATCGAATCCTAAGTCGAATTCGGCTAGCGTGAAATAGTCCGTTCGGGCCTTGGTGTGACATATTTCACATCCTCGGTCGACGTCGCCGTCGCTGCCCGAACACTGAAGTCAATACTAGAATATTCGTAAAATCAACGGACTCTGGCTTCGTTCTGCAACGGGAGGAGAAACACTCACCCGCCCTGAAATGTTCTGGACACCCCGAAAAGACCGGAGTCCCCGCTTCCGCATGGGTTCCGGGAGGGCAGGTATGCGGCCGTACCCGGTTGATCGAGTTTCGATGTCCTGCGAGCAGTCGTTCCCAAGGTAAGATAGCCGACCGATACGACCCAGCCTGACATCTTTCCGTCGGCCTCGCCCAATCTTGACTGAAACCACTTTCTCCCCGAAGGATCGCGTCACCTGGATGATGCTCGGGACGGGGCTCGTACTGCTCTACGTGCCGACGCTGTGGGGTTTTTTCAACGGGGTCTGGCGCTCCGACGAGCAGGCCCATGGTCCCATGATCCTCGGCATCACCTGTTGGCTTATTTACCGCGCCTGGCCGCAGTTGATGGATGCAAACAAGTCTCTTGCGCCAGATGTCCCGGAGCCTGCGGTGAGCCGTGCAGCATCATGGACCGGCTGGATGATTCTTTGCTTTGGCCTGCTGTGCTATCTCGTCGGCCGATCGCAAAACTACGATTACTTTGAACTGGGCTCGCTGATCTGGGTGCTTGCCGGTACCGTGCTGGTCTTGCTCGGCCCGGCGGCCCTCAAAGTTATCTGGTTTCCGCTGTTTTTCATGATATTCATGCTGCCTTTGCCTGGCCTTATCGTCGCGGCCGTAACCATGCCGATGAAGATCGCCGTGTCCGTGGTTGCCGAGTCGGTTCTGTATGGCGTGGGATACCCCATCGCCCGCACCGGCGTGATCCTGCAAGTCGGGCAATACCAGCTCCTGGTTGCCGATGCGTGTGCCGGCCTGCATACGCTATTCACGCTCGAAGCCCTTGGTCTGCTCTATCTGAACCTGATGCGGCACGAGTCCCTGTTTCGCAATGTGGCCCTCGCGATCCTGATAGTTCCGATCTCCTTCGTCGCCAACGTGATCCGGGTCATGGTGCTGACCCTGATCACCTACCATTTCGGTGATGAGGCAGGACAGGGCTTCCTGCATGGGTTTGCGGGGATGGTCCTGTTCCTCAGCGCGCTGCTGCTGATCATCGGCGTGGATACCCTGCTGCGCCTCATCGTGCCGGCCCCCCCGCTTGTGAGCGAGACCAAATGACCCCGATGCGCCGGCGCGCCCTTGCGATCCTTCTCGCCATGGCCATCACGGCGCTTGTCACGATTGGGGCCGAGCCGTCGGTACGACTAGCCGACCGCAATGCAAAGGTCAGCCTGGAAACCATGGTTCCGCGACAATTCGCCGGGTGGACGATGGACGAACGGCAAAGTGCCGCCATCGTCAATCCGGAAGCCGGAGAACTGGTAAGCCGCATTTACAATCAAGTGTTGTCGCGCACCTACATCCATGGTCCCAGTAGGCACCCCGTCATGCTGTCGATCGCCTACGGAGAGAATCAAACTCGTTCCAACGACCTGCATGTACCGGACGTCTGTTACCCGGCGGGAGGTTTTCAGATCAAGGAATCCGGGCGCAGCGAAATGGTACTGCGGCAGGGATCGATACCGGTCAAGCAACTGGTGGCGCAACGCCTCCAGCGGCGGGAACCGCTCACCTACTGGGTGATCATCGGCGAAAAGCTGGCGACCGGCGCCATCGATGCCAAGCTGGCTGCTCTCTCATACGGCTTGCGGGGAACGATACCTGACGGGATCATCTTCCGCGTATCGACTACCGGTTTGCCGGATGACGTGGCCTTTGCCACGCAGCGGGAGTTCGTGCAAGATCTTTTCGATTCACTTCCCAGCGCCAGCCGCAAACGGCTGGCGGGCCTGCCCTGACTGATATGCGGCAGCCTTTCGCCGATCCATCCTGATTAACCTGACCGAGGAATGCACCATGACGACCAATACCATCACTCCCTTCATCATGCTTCCGGTGATCCTTGCAATCTCCATGGCTGGATGCAGCAAGAAGGATGGCGACAAGGTGGCGACGCAAGTCGTCGCCAAGGTGAATGGAACCGAGATTTCCCTGCATCAGGTCAACCATGTCCTGTCCAAGACGGGGAACGTTCCCTCGGAGCAGTTGGAACGGGCGCGCAAAGCCGCCGTCGACCGTTTGATCGACCAGGAGCTGCTCGCCGCCAAGGCGGTCGAGGAGAAACTGGATCGCACACCGGAAACGCTGATGGCCCTCGAACTGGCGCGTCGCGAGGTGCTGGCGCGCGCGCGCATGCAGCAGGTCCTGGCTGCTGGCCCCAAGCTGACCCCCGGGGATGTGACGAAGTACTACGTCACCCATCCGGAGTTGTTCGGCGAACGGCAGGTATATAGCCTCCAGGAAATCACGTTCCCGCCACAAAAGGACGGGGTCGCCGATGTGCAGGCCCTGGTCGACAAAGGTGCGGCAATGAATGAAATCCAGGAAGCGCTGCGGGCACGCAAGGTGCAGTTTGCCGCCAACGCAGGCGTTCGGGCGGCGGAGCAGTTGCCGATGGACATGCTCAAGGTCCTTCATGGCACCAGGGAGGGCGGGATATTGCTGAGCAACAGCCCGCAAGGCCATACCGTCGTGAAGGTGGTCGGGATCCGGAAAATGCCGGTCGATGAGGCGACCGCAAGACCCATGATCCAGACGTTCCTGTTCAATCAGCGGGCCGCGGAAGCGACGGCCAACGAGTTGAAAAGCTTGAAGGCGACAGCCAAGATCGAATACGTCGGGTCGCTTGCCGATTTGCCGAAGCCTGACGCATCGACACGCCAGGGTCAGGGTGCCGCTTCGACAAACCTGCCCGCTCTGCCGCAACTCGACCAGATGCCAGTCAACACCGGCGAAAACAACGCCAAGAAGTAGTCCAGGAAGCTAAAAGAGTAGTAGCCGGTTGACAAGATGGATACGCTAAGAGAAGAAACCCGCACTGCCTGAGGCATTGCGGGTTTCCCTTGATTCACTGGCGGAGACGCAGGGATTCGAACCCTGGATCCAGGTTTTGCCCAGATGCACCCT
>CAZGQB010000039.1:0-11931 GCA_964527055.1 uncultured Sulfuritalea sp. | reverse complement strand
CCGGCAGCCTGGCGGCGCTCAAGGCGGCCGTCGATAACGGCGCCGACGACGTCTATCTCGGCTTTCGCAACGACACCAACGCGCGCAACTTCGCCGGGCTGAATTTCGACGACAAGAGCCTCGCCGAAGGCATCCGCTAC
Organism: uncultured Sulfuritalea sp.; assembly: GCA_964527055.1. Taxonomy (GTDB): domain Bacteria; phylum Pseudomonadota; class Gammaproteobacteria; order Burkholderiales; family Rhodocyclaceae; genus Sulfuritalea. Next base: position 11,791 of record CAZGQB010000039.1, on the reverse strand, counting down.
GCCCATCAGCGCGGGCGCAAGGTGCTGGCGGCGATCAACACCTATGCCCAGGCCGGCCGCTTCGCCGACTGGACGCGATCGGTGGACAAGGCCGCCGAATTTGGCATCGACGCGGTGATCATCGCCGATCCGGCGGTGCTCGACTACGCGGCGAAGACTCACCCCGGCCTGCGCCGCCACCTGTCGGTGCAGGCTTCCGCCACCAGTTACGAAGCCATCAATTTCTGCCGCGAGAAGTTCGGCATCCAGCGCGCCGTGCTGCCGCGCGTGCTGACCCTGGCCCAGGTCGAGAACGTGATCCGTCACACCGAAGTCGAGATCGAGGTGTTCGGCTTCGGCAGCCTGTGCGTGATGAACGAGGGGCGCTGCTGGCTGTCGTCCTGGGCCACCGGCGAATCGCCCAATACCGTCGGTGCCTGCTCGCCGGCGAAGTTCGTGCAGTGGGAAAAGAAGCCGAACGAAATGGACGTGCGCCTGAACGGCATCCTCATCGACCGCTACGGCAACGACGAGAACGCCGGCTATCCGACCATCTGCAAGGGGCGCTTCGAAGTTGCCGGCGAAACCTACTACGCAATGGAAGAACCGGCCAGCCTCAACGTGCTGGAAATGCTGCCGGAGATCATCAGGATCGGCGTCGCCGCGATCAAGGTTGAGGGCCGCCAGCGCAGCCCGACCTATGTTGCGCAGGTGACGCGCAACCTGCGCCAGGCGCTCGATGCCGCGTTTTCCGCACCCGGCAAGTTCACGGTCAAGCCGGCCTGGGCGGCGGAACTGGGCAAGGTCGCGGAGGGTTCGCAGATTACCCTAGGCGCCTACAACCGACCGTGGCGCTGATGCAGATCACGCTCGGCCCCCTGCTGTTTTTCTGGCCCAAGGCCGAGGTCATGGAGTTCTACGCCCAGGCCGCGCAGCATCCGGCGATCGACCGCATCTACCTCGGCGAGGCGGTCTGCTCGCGCCGCCAGCAGTTGCGCACGTCCGACTGGATTGGCCTGGCGAAGGATCTGCGCGATGCCGGCAAGGAAGTCGTGCTCACGGCGCAGGCCCTGCTCGAATCCGAAAGCGACCTCAAGGCCCTGCGCCGCCTCATCGCCGACGCTGGCGGCATGATCGAGGCCAACGATCTGGGCGCGGTCAAGGTGGCCTGCGACCAGGGTATCGGCTTCGTCGCCGGCCCGCACCTCAACATCTACAACGAACACACGCTGGCATTCTTCGCCGCGCAGGGAGCGAAACGCTGGCTGCCGCCGCTGGAAGTCGCCGGCAGCGTGATCGAGTCTTTGCACCGGACCCGGCCGGCCGGCATGGAAACCGAGGTGTTCGCCTTCGGCAAGCTGCCGCTGGCGTTTTCGGCGCGCTGCTTCACGGCGCGCCACTATGGCCTGAACAAGGACGACTGCCAGTTCAAGTGCCTCGACCACCCGGACGGCATGTTGGTGAATACGCGCGAGGCACAGGCCTTCCTCACGCTCAACGGCATCCAGACCATGTCGGCACAGACCGGGAGCCTGCTGGCGCAGATGCCCGAACTGCTCGCGCTGGGCATCGATGCCGTTCGCATCAGCCCGCAATCGGCGCATACTTTAGCCATCGTCGAAGCCTTCGACCGGGCCCGCAAGGGCGAAGCCGTGACCGACGACCCGGCCTGGGCGCCGGTCGGCACGGTCAACGGTTTCTGGTTCGGCAAGGCCGGCACGGCGCAGGTCGCCGCCTGAATTGGAGTAGACATGATCGACAGTTCGCGCATCCCGAAGATCCCGAGCTTCTCCCTGCCGGCGCTGATCGCGCGCATCGGCACGCGCCTGCCGCAGTTCCCGCACTCGGTGAATCTGGCACTGGCGCTCAACGCGGCCCGGAAGCTCGGCGTACTCCCCATGGAAACCCTGGCGGAAATCGAAGGTCGGCGCTTTCGCGTGACGGTGACCGATACCGGCATGGTCGCCGACTTCACCTATCGCGAGGGCGCCTTCCGCCCCCTGTGGAACACGGCCGGCAAGCCCGACCTGCACTTCACCGCGACGCTCTCGGCCTATCTGCAGATGGTCAGCCGCCAGGAGGATCCTGATACCCTGTTCTTCAATCGCACCCTGTCCATCGAGGGCGACACCGAACTGGGTCTGCGCGTCAAGAACATGCTCGACGCCCTGGAATGGCCGCAACTGTCCTGGCAGGGCCTGCGTCCGACCTTCCTCGCGAAGGGGTAATTTCCCTTCGCCGCTTGCGGTAGCATGCGGCTTTTTCGCGGGGGTCGGCAATGAAGAAATGGCAATGCATCGTCTGCGGCTGGGTCTATGACGAAGCCCTGGGCGACGAGGAACACGGCATCGCGCCGGGTACCCGCTGGGCCGATGTGCCCGACGACTTCGTCTGCCCCGAGTGCGGCGTGGCGAAGCATGATTTCGTCATGATGGAGTGCTGACATGGCACTGGTTGGCGCGAGAGGCGGATGGTAGGGCGGGTTTCAACCCGCCATCCACCCTTGGCCGGCTGAAGCCGGCCCCACGATAAGCTGCACCTAATCCAAGCCGGCCTGTGTTACAGTCCGCCCCGCTTCACCTCCTTAGCGACCGCGCCCCAGTCTGCCGGTCGTGCCTTAACGGCGACATTCAGTCCCTCGAAGGTTTACACCCCATAGAAGTTTCCGCCCAGATTGGCCTGCAGGATTGCGGGGGTCGGCTTCAGAGGTAATCATCATGCAGTTCACCGAACTCGGCCTGTCGGCCGAGCTCCTGCGCGCCATTGGCGAGCAGGGCTACACCACGCCCACCCCTGTACAGCAACAGGCCATCCCCCACATCCTCGCCGGCCGCGACCTCGAAGCCCTGGCCCAGACCGGCACCGGCAAGACCGCCGCCTTCGTGCTGCCCATCCTGCAACGCCTGACCGCAGCGCACAGCAGCCCGCTGCAAAAAGTCACCCACACCGCACCGCGCGTGCTGGTGCTGGTGCCGACGCGCGAACTCGCCGCCCAGGTGCTGGAAAGCGTACGCGTCTATGGCGCCCACACCGACCTGCGCAGCCTCGCCGTGTTCGGCGGGGTCGGCATCAATCCGCAGATCCAGACCATGCGCCGCGGCATCGACATCCTGGTTGCCACGCCCGGCCGCCTGCTCGACCACCTCGGCCAGCGCACCGTCGACCTGTCGAAGGTACAGACCCTGGTACTCGATGAAGCCGACCGCATGTTCGACATGGGCTTCATCCGCGACATCCGCCGCATCATCGAGCGCCTGCCCAAAGTGCGGCAGAACCTGATGTTCTCAGCCACCTTCGCCGCCGAGGTGCGCGAACTGGCCCACACGGTGCTCAAGGACCCGGCCATGGTCGAGGTCGCGCGCCGCAACGCACCGGCCGAACTGGTGGCGCACACCGTGATCAAGGTCGACCAGGACAAGAAGCGCGACCTCCTGCTGCATCTCTTCGCCGCCCACGGCTGGCATCAGGTACTGGTGTTCTGCCGTACCAAGCACGGTTCCGACGCGCTGGCGCGCAAGCTCGAGCAGTCCGGCGTGCGCACCGCGGCGCTGCATGGCAACAAGTCGCAGAACGCCCGCACCCGCGCGCTGGCCGATTTCAAGGCCGGCAAGCTGGCGGCGCTGGTCGCCACCGACATCGCCGCGCGCGGGCTCGACATCGATTCGCTGCCGCGCGTGGTGAATTTCGAGCTGCCAAATGTGCCCGAGGACTACATCCACCGCATCGGCCGTACCGGCCGCGCCGGCGCCAGCGGCGAAGCGCTTTCGCTGGTCAGCAGCGACGAGCGCATCCAACTGCGCGACATCGAGCGCCTGCTGAAACGCGAGATCCCGGCTTCGGTCATGCCCGGCTTCGAGCCGCAGCACAATCATTCTGTGCCGCGCCCGGCCGCCGGCCGCCCGCCGGCGCAGAAGCCGGCCCAGGCGCGCACGCGCAGCGGCAGCGGAAGCCGCAGCGGCGCACCGCGTCCCGCCCGCTCGGGCGGTGGCGGCGGTGCCGCCAAGCCGGCCAGCCACCACAGCGGGCAGCGGCATCGCTGACGCAGTTTTTCCGTCGTTCGGCCAGGGTCCGGGGGCTTCATAAGCCTCGCCTTTTGCCGCGACGCGGGTAAACTCGGCCAAGGACAAAGCTGACATGCGATTGGCGCTCGTTTCGGACATTCACGGTAATCTCGCGGCCCTCGAAGCGGTCGCCGCCGACATTCGGCGGCGCGGCGCCGATGCCGTCGTAAACCTCGGCGACAACCTTTCCGGACCGCTGCTGCCGCTTGAAACGGCGCATTTCCTGATGGCCTCGGGCTGGCTTTCGCTGGCGGGCAACCACGAACGCCAGCTGCTGGCCTGCGATCCCGGCGAGGAGAAGAACACGCCGGACGGCCATGCCCGCGCGCAACTGGGCCAAGCGGAACTCGATTGGCTGCGTTCATTGCGCCCGCGGCACCCGCTGACGGACGAGATCCTGCTCTGCCACGGCACGCCGGACAGCGATTGCAGCTATCTCATGGAAACCAACCACCACGGCGTCCTCAGCCTGGCGAGCGGCGGGGAGATTGCCGGCCGCCTGGGTGGCGCCGATGCACGCGTCATTGCCTGCGGCCACACCCATGTGCCGCGCTCGGTACGGCTGGCGAGCGGACAACTGGTGGTCAATCCCGGCAGTGTCGGCTTGCAGGCATTTACCGACGACTACACTGGCTTCCACATCATGGAGACCGGCTCGCCCGATGCCCGCTATGCCATCCTCGAACAGACCGCGTCGGGTTGGCTTGTCGAACAGCGCTGCGTCCCCTACGATCACGAGTCGATGGCAGCGCTGGCGAAACTGCGCGCCTGCCAGGATTGGGAGGTCGCCCTGCTTTACGGGCGTGCGCAATGATGCAAGAAACGGAGAAACCCCGATGAAGACTTGGGCCACCGCGCTCCTGCTGTTCCTGTGTGCCGTGCCGGCCGGCCTCGCGGCCGACAACATGAAGGCCTTCCCGCCCGCCGGCGCGGGCATGGTGCGCCATGTCCTGCACCTGCCGCCGCAGGCCGACGAAGCGGGCTTCAAGATCGAACTGATTGTCGGCAGGACGGTCGAGATTGATGCGGGCAACCGCTATTTCTTCGGCGGCAGGATCGAGGAGGAAACCATCAAGGGCTGGGGTTTCCCCCGCTTTGTGGTGAGCAAGCTGGGACCGATGGCGGGTACGCTGATGGCCGTCGATCCGAATGCGCCCAAGGTGGCCCGCTTCATCACGCTGGGAGGCGAACCCTACATCATCCGTTACAACAGCCGCCTGCCGGTCGTGGTCTATGTGCCCGAAGGCGTCGAGGTGCGCTACCGGATCTGGACCGCGGGCGCGGAGTCAATGCCGATCGGAAGGGGTTGAAAGGGGCGTTTTCCAACACAGGGATGGATCGATGGCCTTGACCGACCGCGACTGCGCACCACCGCAAACCGCCGACGAAGCGCTGGCCCGCCTGCAGGCCGGCAACCTGCGCTTCGTCAGGGGCGAGGCGCGTTTTCCTACCGTACAGAAGGAAGTTCTGGCAGAACTGACCAGGGGCCAGCAGCCCTACGCCACCATCCTCGGCTGCAGCGACAGCCGGGTGCCGCCGGAACTGGTGTTCGATGCCGGCTTCGGCGAATTGTTCGTGATCCGTGTCGCCGGCAACGTGCTGGGCCCCTCGATCCTGGGTACCTTGCAGTACGCCTCGCTGCACTTGCGCACCCCGCTCTTCGTCGTGCTCGGCCACGAGGGATGCGGCGCGGTCAAGGCGGCCATCGCTACCCGCTTCGACGGCTCGCAACAGGCGGGACGGATCGAAATCCTGCTGGAACAGATCATTCCCGCATTGGACGACCTCGATCCGCAGGCGCCGCCGGACGAACTGCTCAGCGCCGCCGTCGAAGCCAATGTGCGACGGACCGTGAGCGAACTGCTGGCGACGCCGGAGGCAAGGTCGCGCACGGGCGCAAGCGCCCTCAGGCTGGTCGGCGCCGTGTATGAACTCGAAACCGGCCGGGTCCGTTTCCTGGACTGAGGCAGGCAACCGGGAAGAAACACTCATGTCCCTCGAACTCTGGCTGGCCTTTGTCGCGGCGTCGGCCGTGCTGCTGTTGATACCCGGTCCGACCATCCTGACCGTGATCAGCTACTCGCTGGCGCATGGCCGGCGCGCGAATGTGCCGCTGGTGGCCGCCGTGGCGCTCGGCGATGCGACCGCGCTGGCACTGTCCCTGCTCGGACTGGGCGCCATTCTGGCCAGCTCGGCCCTCTGGTTCACCGTGGTCAAGTCGGCGGGCGGCCTGTATCTGATCTACCTCGGCATCCGGCTGTTGCGCCGCGGCGTCGCGCCCGCCGAAATAACCGCACCTGACGTGCCGGGCTCGCTCTGGCGACTCTTCGCCAACACCTGGCTGGTGACCGCCCTCAACCCGAAGGGCATCGTGTTTTTCGTCGCCTTCCTGCCGCAGTTCGTCACTCCCGGCGCCGATGTCGCGCGCCAGCTGTGGATCCTGGCGGCCACCTTCGTGGCCATGGCCATCGTCAATGCGACGCTTTACGCCGTGTTTGCGGCGGCGGCACACAGGATGCTGACCGCGCCGCGCGCGCAGCGCGGCTTCAATCTCGCCGGCGGCACGCTGCTCGCCGTGGCCGGTGTCTGGGCCCTGCTGGCCCGCCGTCCGGCGTGACAGCCGCGATGGCTGCGCGCTGATTTTCCGTTTTCCGGGAGTTCGACAGCATGGGCAATGCTTACGTCATCGGACACATTACGGTGAAGGACGCCGCGAAATGGGAGGCCTACCGCGGCGCGGTTCCCGCCACCCTGGCGCCCTGGGGCGCCGAACTGGTCTTGCGCGGCTGGAATGCGAGGGTGCTGGCCGGGGAACATGCGCATACGGACGTCGTCGTGATCCGCTTTCCCGACCGCGCCGCGGCGGACGGCTGGCACGCGTCGCCGGCCTACCAGGCGCTGATACCGCTGCGGCGGAGCGCCGCCGACGTCGTGCTGGTGACTTATGACGAATGACCCGATCGCGGTACCCTCGCGCACGGCGCGCGTCGGCGCGGTGCTCGGCGGCTACCTGATCGCCGCGCTGGCGGCGGCGCTGGCGGTGCGCATCAGCTATGCCGGGCTGCCGCCGGAAGAGGCCGCAGGCGGCATGGCCGCCTTTGGCATGGCTTTCATGTATCTCGCCGTGTTCTGCCTGCTGGCGCTGATTCACAGCGGCATTCTGCTGTGCTGGCTGCGCGGCGCGGTGCGCTTATGGTGGCTGGCCCTCGGTGCGGCAGCGGCGGCGCTGGCGAGCTTCGTGCTCGGTTTCATGCTGATGGCGATGACGGCCTGAGCGTGGTCGTGCGACTGCCGGCCATCCTGCGACCCTGGCGCCGGATCGGTTCGAACGCGCGGCGCTGCGAGTACCGTACAATCGGGGCATTCTTCCCCAATTGACGACCGAGGTCCCCGATGGCAAAACCCAATTATTCGTTCGAAAAGCGCCAGAGAGATCTTGCCAAGAAAGCCAAGAAGGAAGAAAAGCGCCTGCGCAAGGCTGCCGGCCCCGCGAACCCAGAGGGTACGGATAATCCCGATCCGGCAGCCCCGCCGCCGGCAAGCGAGGTAAAAACCCGGGATTGAGTTGCGCCGCGCCCGGCCTCAGCGGCCGAGCCGGTACACCGCCAGGCTGCCGAGGAAGTCGGGTTCTTCCGTGACCTGGTTCCCGGCTTCGTCCAGCACCTGCCGCTCGCGGATGACGAGGCCCATCTTCTCGCACAGCGATTCGAAGTCGAGGATGGTGAAGAAGCGCAGGTTGGGCGTGTCGAACCACTCGTAGGGCAGGTCTTCCGACACCGGCATGCGCCCGGCCATCACCGCCATCCGGTTCTTCCAGTAGGCGAAATTGGGGAAGCTGACCACCGCCTCGCGCCCGACGCGCAGCATCTCGCCGAGGATGCGCTCGGTATGGCGCACGGTCTGCAGGGTGCGCGAGAGCACGACGTGGTTGAAGGTCTGGTCGTCGAACCCGGCCAGGCCCTGCTCCAGGTTGCCCTGGATCACGTTGATGCCGTTGCCGATCGCCGCCAGGACCTCGGCATCTTCGAGTTCGACGCCGTAGCCCTTGGCGCCGCGCTCCTCGATCAGTCGCTTCAACAGCGAACCGTCGCCGCAACCGAGGTCGAGCACGCGTTCGCCCGGTTGCACCCAGCCGGCGATCAGGTCGAAATCGGCGCGTTCGAGGGAGTTGCTCACAGCTTTACCCTCTTCAAATAGGCATCGACCACGGCGTGATAGTGCCGGTCGTCCATCAGGAAGGAATCATGGCCATGTTCGCTTTCGATCTCGGCGAAGGCCACGTCCTGTCCGTTATGTACCAGGGCGTGCACGATTTCGCGCGAGCGCGCGGGCGAGAAGCGCCAGTCGCTGGAGAATGCAACGACGAGAAACCCGGCCCGGGCGACGGCGAGCGCCGCCGCCAGGTCGCCGTCGGCAACGCGCGCCGGATCGAAATAATCCAGCGCGCGGGTCATCAACAGGTAGGTGTTGGCGTCGAAGAAGCCGGCGAACTTGTCGCCCTGGTAGTGCAGGTAGGATTCGACCTCGAACTCGACGTCGAAACCGTAGCTGCCGGCCTCGGGGCGACGCTTGCGGCCGAATTTCTCGGCCATCTGGTCCTCGGCGAGATAGGTGATGTGGCCCAGCATGCGCGCCAGGCGCAGGCCGCGCCAGGGATGGACGCCATGCTCGTAGTAGTGGCCGTCGTGAAAGTCCGGGTCGGTCAGGATGGCCTGGCGCGCGACATCGTTGAAGGCGATGTTCTCCGCCGTGAGATTCGGCGCCGCGGCGATGACCAGGGCATTGCGGACGCGCTCGGGATACGTGATGGTCCAGCGCAGGGCCTGCATGCCGCCCAGGCTGCCGCCCATCACCGCAGCCCAGGTGTCGACGCCGAGGTGGTCGGCGAGCCGCGCCTGGGCGTGCACCCAGTCGACCACGGCGACCATCGGAAAATCCGCGCCCCAGGGCTTGCCGCTGGCGGGGTTGATCGATTTCGGGCCGGTCGAGCCGTGGCAGCCGCCTAGGTTGTTTACGCCGACGATGAAGAAGCGGTCGGTGTCGAGTGGCCGGCCGGGGCCGACGATGTTGTCCCACCAGCCGAGGTTGGCGCTGGGTTTGCCAAACTCGTCCGCCGTGCGGCCGGCGACGTGATGATGGCCGGAGAGCGCATGGCACACCAGGATGGCATTGGACCCGGCGGCGTTGAGCGTGCCGTAGGTTTCATATACCAGGTCGAACGCCGGCAACACGCCGCCACCCCTGAGCTGGAGGGGCTGGTCGAAGTGCGCGACTTGTGCGCTGACGGTGCCGACGCCTGCTGCCATGGTTCAAAGTCTATCCAGTTGTTCGCCGATCTTGTCGGGTTCGTCCGACTTGAGCAACTTGCCGACGCGCACGGCGAGTTGCGCCGCGTCGGACATCATGACCTGCTGCTTGACTTCAAGCAGTTGCGCCGGATGCATGGAAAACTCGCGCAGGCCCATGCCGACCAGCAGCCGGGTCAGCTTCGGGTCGCCGGCCATTTCGCCGCACACCGCCACCGGCATGCCGACCCGCTGCGCGCTCTGGATGGTCTGCGCAATCAGCTTGAGCACGGCCGGATGCACGGGATCGTAGAGATGGGCCACCGCATCGTCGCTGCGGTCGATCGCCAGCGTGTACTGGATCAGGTCGTTGGTGCCGATCGAGAGGAAATCCAGGCGGCGCAGGAAGGGGCCGAGCGCCAGCGCCGCGGCGGGGATTTCGATCATGCCGCCGACTTCGATCGTGTCGAACTTCTGGCGCGACTCGCGCAGCTGGAAGCGGGCCAGTTCGATCAGGCTCAGCGCCTGGTCGATCTCCTGGGCATGGGCCAGCATCGGGATCAGCAGGCGCACCCTGCCATGGTGCGAAGCGCGCAGGATCGCGCGCAACTGCACCAGGAAGAGCTGCGGCTCGGCCAGGCAGAAGCGGATCGCGCGCAGGCCGAGGGCCGGGTTCGGCGCGGCGCGGTTGCCGGCACGATTGCGCAGCGCACGCGCCTCCTTGTCGGCGCCGATGTCCAGCGTGCGGATGGTGACCGGGCGTCCGCCCAGCGACCTGACCACGCTGCGGTAGGCTTCGAACTGCTCGTCTTCGCCGGGCAGCTCGTCGCGGTTCATGAACAGGAACTCGGTGCGGAACAGGCCGACGCCGTCGGCGCCGACTTCCGTCGCCCGTTCGGCATCCTGCGGCAGTTCGATGTTGGCGTGGAGTGCGACATCTTCGCCGTCGAGCGTGCGCGCCCGACCCGTCACCAGGCGCTGGAGCTTGGCGCGCTCGAGCAGGAGCTCGCTCTTTCTGAGCCGGTACTCGGCCAGCACGTTCGGGGTGGGGTCGACGATCAGCACGCCGCGCGTGCCGTCGACGATCAGCAGGTCGTCGTCCTGGATCAGCGGGCGGGCGTGCTGCATGCCGACCACCGCCGGTATCGCCAGGCTGCGCGCGACGATCGCCGTGTGCGAGGTGCTGCCGCCCATGTCGGTGACGAAACCGCCGATCCTGAGGGTCTTGAACTGGAGGGTGTCGGCCGGCGAAAGGTCGTTGGCCACCACGATCAGGTCGTCCTCGGTGGCGCTCGCCTTGCGTTTCACCAGCTTGCGCTGCCTGCCCTGCAGCACCTTGAGCACGCGCTCGACCACCTGCACGATGTCGTGCTTGCGCTCGCGCAGGTAGGCATCCTCGAATTCGTCGAACTGGTCAACCACCAGCTGCATCTGCTGCACCATGGCCCATTCGGCATTGCAGCGGCGCTCGCGGATCAGCTCGCGCACGCCGTCGGTCAGCGCCGGGTCCACCAGGATCATGGCATGGACATCGACGAAGGCGGAAAGCTCGGCCGGCGCGCCGGGCACGCTGGCATCCGCGCGCAGGGCGTCGAGCTCGGCATCGGCGGTGGCCACGGCGTTGTCGAAGCGTTCCAGTTCGCCCGCCACGTCGCGCTCGCGCAGCTGGTAGTGGGCGACTTCCAGCGCCGCGTGCGAAACCAGGTGCGCGCGCCCGATCGCGATGCCGCCCGAGACCGCCTGGCCGTGGAGGCTGAAGGTCACGGTTTCGCCCCGCCGCCGGGCCGCCCCAAGGCGGGGCAAGCGTTCTCCGGAGCCGGCAGTGCCGGCGAACCTTTGTCACCCTCGCCCATGGGGCGGGGGTTGGGGGGTGGGCAGTTCATTCGTCTTCGCCGAATTTGCCGGCGATCAGCGCCTGGAGGGCTGCCGCGGCTTCCTCGGCGCGTTCGCCCGCGGTGTCGATGATCACGGTCGAGCCCTTGCCGGCCGCCAGCATCATCACCCCCATGATGCTTTTGGCATTGATGCGGCGGCTGCCGCGCTCCATCCAGACCTCGCACGGGAAGGAGCCGGCGAGCTGGGTCAGCTTGGCCGAGGCGCGGGCATGCAGACCCAGCTTGTTGGTGATTTCGGCTTCGACGCGAGGCATCAGTGTTTCAGCATGTAGAGTACGCCGTCACGACCGCCGGCGACGCTGCGGGTAACCAGGGTTTCCATGTCCTTGTCGCGGTAGGCGATGGCGCGCAGCAGCATCGGCAGATTGACGCCGGCGATGCCTTCGATGCGCCCCGGCTCGAGCAGTTTCATGGCCAGGTTGGACGGCGTGGCGCCGTAGATGTCGGTCAGGACCAGCACGCCACGCCCGCCATCGACCAGCTGCAGCATGTCGCGCGCCAGCGGCAGGGAATCCAGCGGATCGTCCTGCGCCGCGATGCCGAGCTGCGCGATCTGCAGCGGCCGCTTGTT
>CAZGQB010000038.1:0-11941 GCA_964527055.1 uncultured Sulfuritalea sp. | reverse complement strand
GCGAGGATGCCTTCGCCAGGCGGCTGCGCGAGCGCGTGCTGCCGACGCAGGAGGCACTGGCCCAGCGCCTGTTCGCCCAGGGCCAGGAACTGGCCGAGCTGCAGCGCACGCTGACGCGCTACCACGCGCTGCTGGCAACCCTGCGCGCCCGCCTCGACGCCGCGCCGCCGCCCGCCGCGGCGGACCTGGCGCGGCTGCTCGACGAGGGCCTGGCCCGGGCCTTGTCGGCGCCGGCGCCGGGCGGCGACGTGGTGGCGCTCGATGCTATGCTGCGCGTCATGTCGGCGCACGTCACGGTCAAGCCATCCGGTCGCGAGTTCTTCGTCGAGGGTTCCGAGTCCCTGCTGAAAGCCGCATTGCGCGCCGGCCTGGCGCCGAACTACGGCTGCGGCAACGGCAACTGCGGACTGTGCAAGGCGCGCGTGGTGGCCGGCGAAACGCGCGACGTGTCGCCTTCCGACTACCGTTTTTCCGAGGCGGAGAAGGCGCAGAACCACGTCCTGATGTGCAGCTGCACGGCGCTGAGCTCCGACCTGGTGCTGGAGGTGCTGGAAGCCGGCGCTCCGGAAGACATCCCCGAGCAGCGCGTCGTGGCCAAGGTGCGCCGCATCGATGCGCTCAATGACGACGTGATGCGCCTGCACCTGCAGACGCCGCGCAGCAACCGCCTGCGCTTCCTCGCCGGGCAGCGGGTGACGCTGGGCATCCGCGCCGGCGTCGGCGACGGCAGTGACGTGCATGGCGAGTTCCCGGTGGCCAGTTGTCCCTGCGACGACCGTAACCTGATTTTCCATGTTCCGCGCGCGGATCGCCGTGCCGCCAGCGCCGACTTTTCGGCCCTCCTGGTCGGCGGCGGTGTCCGGATCGCCGACGACGTGTCGGTGTGGGGGCCGTGGGGCAGCTTCGTGCTGGAAAACACCTCACCGCGGCCGCTGCTGTTCATCGCCGTCGACGACGGCTTCGCCCCGATCAATAGCCTGATCGAACATGCCATCGCGGTCGATGCCGCGGAGTCGATCACGCTCTACTGGGCAGCCGCGACGTCCGGCGGCCAGTACCTGCCCAACCAGTGCCGTGCCTGGGCCGATGCCCTCGACGAGTTCAGTTACCTGCCGCTGACGACCGCGGCCCTGCCTGCGGCGCTGGCCGCCAACCCCGCATTGGCCGCCAGCGATGTCTATCTGGCCGGCGCCGAGCGCGAGGTCGAGCCGATGCTCACGGTGCTGCGCGCGTCCGGCCTGCCGCCGGACCGCCTGCATGTCGAGGCGTGGTGAGGCGATGGGCACGGCGCGCCGCAGCATACCGATACAGCTTCAGGGCGGCGAGGCAGAGCTCGAGTCCTGCGCCGCGGCCGAACCTTTCGCCCTGATGGTGCTGGGCGACAGCATGGCACCGGAGTTCGTCGAGGGCGAAGTGATCCTGATCGAGCCGGAAGGCCTCGCTACCGACGGCTCCTTCGTCCTGGCGAAACTCGACGACGAGTGGATCTTCCGCCAGCTGGTGCGCCATGGTTCCGGCTGGCGGCTGCAGGCCTTGAACCCGGCGTATCCCGCCGCGGATATTCCCGGCCTCGACGCGGTCAAAGGCGTTGTCATCCAGAAATCGAAGCCCGGCACCCGCCGTGCCACGAAACGCTACGTGGAGTAGGCCTGATGCCGTATTACATCTATCGTGTGACTCCCCTCGGGCCGGTGCGCCAGCTCGCCAGGATCAGCCAGTTCCAGGCCTTCAAGGATGCTTCGAACGAGGCCAAGCGCCTGCGCCGCGAAACAGAACTTGCTGCCGGCGAGAAGATCAAGACCATCTTTGCCGCCAACGAGCTGGAGGCCGAGGAACTGCTGAGCCAGCCGGCGCGGGAAGACTTCGCCGACGGCGAGGACTATTAGTGGCCTGGCCCGCCAGCGCGGTTGGCTCGTGGGGCCGGCTTCAGCCGGGCAGAGCGACAGCCTTGTGGGGCCGGCTTCAGCCGGGCAGAGCGACAACCTTGTGGGGCCGGCTTCAGCCGGCCATGGCGGACTGAAGTCCGCCCCACGCTAGCCGATTCCATGGTCGACGAAATCGCTTACCGCAACGCGAAAGGCGAAATCAACCGCCGGCCCTGTATTTTCGAACGCGCGCTGCTGGCGCGCCACGCGGTCTGCGAACTGGCGGCGAACCACCAGATCGCCGAAAGGGAAAGCATCGCCTGCAGCCAGCCGGCGGCGCATGCGGACTGCGCGCAAGTGGCCGAACTGCTGCGCGAGAAGTCGAGCTTCGCCCTGCGCCTGACCGCGACGCAGCGCATCCTGCCGCATGCCATGGTGATGAAAATCCAGTGCGGCGGCCTCGACGGACTGCGGGCCCTGCTCGACCCTGCCGCGCCGGCGCCCGACGTGCGGCGCCTGGTGCGCCTGGCCCGCGAGTGTCATGGCGATTTCGGCGAACTGCCGTTTTCGGAAGTGGTGCAGGGCGTGGCGGCCAGGAAGCCGCGCCGCCGCCATCCGCGGAGCGCCGAATGATCGCCGGCATGGCGGCGCTGGTGCAGGCGGTGCAGACCAACTGCGACATCGCCGACGCGCGCCATGCGCGCGACGTCAGCCTGTGTACCTACCTGCTCGGCATGCGCGAGTTCTTTCGCTGGGAACACCAGCTGCCCTACGGCGCGTCGCCGCCGCGCGATGAAGTCGGGCGCTGGATCGCCGAGCGCGAGGCGCGCTGGGAGCAGATGGCCGATGCGGACTTTGTCGCCGTGCCGGTGGCCGGCCACGACTTCGATGCCTTCGACGCCGGACAGGTGAATGCGGCGCTGGCCGGCAGCGGGCTGGTGTATGGCGCCGGCCTCGGGCGCTTCCACAAGCCGCATTTCTTCCTCGGCCGGCTCGACCGCGAGGAACGGCGAGGGGCGGCCCACCTGCTGGTCTGCGGCTGCGAATATGCGCGCGACGTGTCGGCGATTCCGGCGGCGTCGCAGGGCGGCACGCTGATCGTGCGCCGCGAGGCGCTGCGGCAGTGGCTGTGGGAAAAAGCCGAAGGCTGGGACGTCAGGCAGCAGGACGGTGCGCTGAAGGCCGCCCTGCTCGCCCACGGTTACGATCGCGATCCGGCGGCGGCCATCGAGCGCCTGGTCGAGGTCGAGACCGAGGCGCTGGCCTGGCACGAGGAGGGCGAATGGCAGGCGGCCCGCCTGCTCGGCCCGGAATGGCAGGCCATGATCGCCGGCTTCAAGAACAAGCGCGCCGAGATCTTCGCCCGCGCGGTGAAGGACAACCTGGCCGACTGCCTGGTGACCCTGCCGCGACTTGCCACTGTCGGCAGTGAGGCCATGCGCCAGTTCTGGCTGGCCAGCTTCGACGGCCTGCGCCGCGAGCTGTTTCCCGCCATCGCGAAAGTCGGCGCCGGTGACACGGCGCGGTGGGCGCAACTCGCCGCTCGCGGCGCCGCGCATTTCGAGTTGCTGGCGAAACGCCTGCTGATCCTGTCGGAACAGGAGATCGAAGGTCTTTCGCAACGGGCGGAGGAGTTGGCGACCGCGAAATTTGTCTGACAACTTTGCCGGCAGCGTTCATAATGCGTACCCATGCCACGTTTTGCCGCCAACCTTTCCTTCCTGTTTACCGAGCGTCCGTTTTTCGAGCGCTTTGCCGCGGCGCGGGCGGCCGGCTTTGCCGCCGTCGAGTTCCATTTTCCCTACGAGCACGACCGCGCGGCGCTGGCCGAGGTGGTGCTGACCTCCGGCCTGGAAGTCGTGCTGTTCAACCTGCCGGCTGGCGACTGGGCCGCGGGCGAGCGGGGCATCGCCTGCCATCCGCGGCGCATCGCCGAATTCCAGGATGGCGTCGGCCTCGCCATCGACTACGCTCGGTTGCTCGGCTGCACGCGGCTGAATTGCCTGGCGGGCATTGCGCCGGCCGGGGTCGCAGCGGAGCAGGCACGCGAGACCCTGGTCGAGAACCTGCGCTTCGCCGCCGCGGTGACAGGGCGCGCCGGTATCCGCCTGTTGCTGGAACCGCTCAACACGTGCGACACGCCCGGATTCTTCGTCGCCACCTCGCGCGCGGGACTGGAGGTGATCGACGCCGTCGGCAGCGACAACCTGCGCCTGCAGTACGACATCTATCACGCCCAGGTCATGGAAGGCGACCTGGCGCGCACGCTGCAGGAACACCTGCCGCGGATCGGCCACGTCCAGCTGGCGGACAATCCGGGGCGGCACGAGCCGGGCAGCGGCGAAATCAACTTCCCGTTCCTGCTGCGGCACCTCGACCGCATCGGCTATGACGGCTGGGTCGGCTGCGAATACAAGCCCGCCGGACGCACCGGGGATTCCCTCGGCTGGATCGAGGATTGGCGGTGATCTACCTGCACCAGCGCGCCCTGCTGCGCGAGCTGTTCGATGCCGCGGTGGCCGCGGCCGATCCGGCGCACTGCCTGCCGCACTGGCTGCCCGAGCCTCCCGCCGGCCGCATCGTGATAGTCGGCGCCGGCAAGGCGGCGGCGGCCATGGCGGCTACCGTCGAAGCGTATTGGCGCGGCGATCTGGAGCGCCTCTCTGGCATCGTCGTCACCCGCTACGGACACGGCCTGCCGACACGGCGCATCGAGGTGGTCGAAGCCTCGCATCCGGCGCCCGACGCCGCCGGGCAGCGCGCCGCGACGCGCCTGCTGCAGGCGGTGCATGGCCTCACGGCGGACGACCTGGTGCTGGTGCTGCTCTCCGGTGGCGGCTCGGCCCTTCTCGCCGCACCCATGCCGGGCATCACGCTGGATGAAAAGCGCGGCGTGACCAAGGCCCTGCTGGCCTGTGGCGCCGGCATCGGCGAAATCAACTGCGTCAGGAAGCACCTGTCGGCAATCAAGGGTGGGCGTCTCGCGCTCGCCGCCCAGCCTGCGCGGGTGCTGACCCTGGCGATTTCCGACGTGCCGGGCGACGACCTGTCGACCATTGCGTCCGGCCCTACCGTGCCCGACCCGACCACCTGCGCCGAGGCGCTGGAAATCGTCGATCGCTATGGCATCGCCCTGTCCGTTGCCGCGCGTGCGGCACTGCAGGACCGCAGGGCGGAAACGCCGAAGCCGGGCAATCCGGGATTCTCCCGTTGCGAGTCGCACATCATCGCCACCGCGCAGGCCTCGCTTGAGGCGGCGGCGGAACTGGCGCGCAGCCGCGGCATCGCGCCGCTGGTGCTGGGCGACGCCATCGAGGGCGAAGCGCGCGAGGCGGCCCGCGTGCTGGGCGGCATCGCGCGTTCCTGCACCGCGCATGGCGCGCCCCTGGCGGCGCCCTGCGTGCTGCTTTCGGGCGGCGAGACGACGGTCACGGTGAAGGGCGGCGGGCGCGGCGGACGCAATGCCGAATTCCTGCTCGGCCTCGCGCTGGCGCTTGGCGGCGATGCCCGAATTTCCGCCATCGCCTGCGATACCGACGGCATCGATGGCGTGGAAGACAATGCAGGTGCCATGGTCTTGCCGGACACTCCGGCGCGGGCCGCCGCCGCCGGAATTGATTTGCGCGCCCGACTGACCGAAAATGACGCATACGGAGTGTTCGCGGCCTTGGGTGACCTGGTGGTCACCGGGCCGACGCGGACCAACGTCAATGACTTCAGGGCGATCCTGATCGAACCGGTGGAAGGCCTGCCATGACCCAGCGACAACATTCGGCGGAAGCCGTGCAGGACTTTTCCGACATCGATCGTGCGGAACTGCTGGCGGAACTCTCGCGCATCCTGCCGGCGGAATCATTGCTGGTGGTGAACGAGGACGTCAAGCCCTACGAATGCGACGGCCTTTCGGCCTATCGCCAGGTGCCGATGGCCGTGGCCCTGCCGGAAACCGAGGCGCAGGTGGTGGCGGTGATCAAGGCCTGTCGCGCTGCCGGTACGCCGCTGGTGCCCCGCGGCGCCGGCACCGGGCTCTCGGCCGGCGCCCTGCCGCATCCGCAGGGCGTGGTGCTGTCGCTGGCGAAGATGAAGAAGATCCTGCGTGTCGATCCGGTGGCGCGCGTCGCTGTGGTGCAACCCGGCGTGCGCAACCTGGCGATTTCCGAGGCGGCGGCGCCGCTCGGGCTCTACTACGCACCGGACCCGAGTTCGCAGATCGCCTGCTCGATCGGCGGCAACGTGGCCGAGAATTCCGGCGGCGTGCATTGCCTGAAGTACGGCCTGACGCTGCACAACGTGCTGCGCGTGCGCGCCGTACTGGTCAGCGGCGAGATCGTCGAGTTCGGCAACCATGCGCTGGATGCGCCGGGCTACGACCTGCTGGCGCTGTCCATCGGGTCCGAGGGCCTGCTGGCGATCGTCACCGAAGTGACGGTCAGGCTGGTACCCAAGCCGGAGCATGCCCAGGTCATCATCGCCAGCTTTGCCGACGTGGTGACGGCGGGCAATGCCGTGGCCGATGTGATCGCCGCCGGCATAATTCCGGCCGGGCTGGAAATGATGGACAAGCCCGCCACCGCCGCGGTCGAACCCTTCGTCAAGGCCGGCTACGACCTGACCGCCGCGGCGATCCTGCTCTGCGAATCCGACGGCACGGCCGAGGAGGTTGCCGAGGAAATCGGCCGCATGCAGGCCGTGCTCGAAAACAGCGGCGCGACGAAGATCCGCGTCTCCCAGTCGGAGGCGGAGCGCCTGCTGTTCTGGGCCGGGCGCAAGGCGGCCTTCCCCGCCGCCGGCCGCATCTCGCCCGATTACTACTGCATGGACGGCACCATTCCGCGCAAGCGCCTGGGCGAAATGCTGATGGCGATCTATGACATGGAGAAGAAATACGGCCTGCGCTGCATCAACGTCTTCCATGCCGGCGACGGCAACATGCACCCGCTGATCCTCTACGACGCCAACGTTCCCGGTGAGCTCGAGCGCACCGAAGCCTTCGGCGCCGAGATCCTCAAGCTTTCGGTCGACCTCGGCGGTACCATCACCGGCGAACACGGCGTCGGCTACGAGAAGATCAATTCCATGTGCGACCAGTTCTGCGCCGACGAACTGCGCGCCTTCCATGCCGTAAAGAGCGCATTCGACCCGGAAGGTTTGCTCAATCCCGAGAAGGCGGTGCCGACGCTGTACCGCTGCGCCGAGCGCGGGCGCATGCATGTGCATGGTGGCGAGCTGCCGTTTCCCGAACTGGAGCGCCTGTGATGGACGGCAATCTCCTCGACGGGTTTCGCGAGCAGATCCTCGCGCGCAAGCCACTGCGACTGCGGGGGGGCGGCAGCAAGGATTTTTACGGCGGGCCGCTCGCCGGAGAGGTCCTCGATACGTGCGCCTACACCGGCATTGTCAGCTACGAGCCCAGCGAACTGGTGGTTACCGCCCGCTGCGGCACCCAGCTGGCCGAACTGGAGTCGGCGCTGGCGGCGCAGCGCCAGTTTCTCGCCTGCGAGCCGCCACGCTTCGCCGGTGCCACGGTCGGCGGCGCCGTGGCGAGCGGGCTTTCCGGACCGTGCCGGGCGAGCGCCGGCAGCCTGCGCGACTTTGTCCTCGGCGTGAAGATCATGGACGGCGAGGGGCGCGTGCTCAAGTTCGGCGGCGAAGTGATCAAGAACGTGGCGGGCTTCGATGTTTCGCGCCTGATGACCGGCAGCCTCGGCACCCTGGGCCTGATTCTGGAAGTCTCGCTCAAGGTGATGCCGCTGCCGCTGGGCGACGCCACACTGCGTTTCGAATTGCCGCAGGAAAAGGCACTCGAGGCGATGAACCGCTGGGCCGGCCAGCCGCTGCCGCTGGTGGCGAGCTGCTGGCAGGACGGCGTGCTGACGGTGCACCTGTCGGGCGCGCAGGCCGCCGTCGCCGCCGCGTGCCGCAAGCTCGGTGGCGAGTCGCTGGCCGTCGCGGCGGCTGATGAATTCTGGAACGGGCTGCGCGAGCAGGGCGCCGCGTTCTTCAGCGGGGATGAACCGCTGTGGCGCTTGTCCCTGCCTTCGGATGCGCCGGCGCTGGAGGTACCGGGCGCCCCATTGATCGAATGGGGCGGCGCGCAGCGCTGGCTGCGCGGTGCGGCTGACGCGGCGCAACTGCGCGCGGCGGCGGCGGCGGCGGGCGGCCACGCCACTTTGTTCCGTGGCGCGGATAAGTCTGCCGGCGTTTTCGCGCCCCTGCCGCCGGCGCTAATGGAAGTCCATCGCCGCCTGAAGCAAAGCTTCGATCCCTATGGCGTGTTCAATCCCGGCAGGCTGTATCCGGAGCTATGATGCCCCCATGCTCATTTCATTCGCTGCCCCCCGAGGGGGCGCAGGCCTTCCTTGGGGCGGCCCTGCGGGAGACCTGATGGAAACCCATCTCGCCGATTTCATCCGTCATACCACCGCCGGTCGCGAGGCCGAGGAGATCCTGCGCCGCTGCGTGCATTGCGGCTTCTGCACCGCGACCTGCCCGACCTACCAGCTGCTGGGCGACGAGCTCGACGGACCGCGCGGCCGCATCTACCTGATCAAGCAGGTGCTGGAAGGCGCCGAGCCGACGGAAAAGACCCGGCTGCACCTCGACCGCTGCCTGACCTGCCGCTCCTGCGAATCGACTTGCCCATCCGGCGTGCATTACTCGCGCCTGCTCGAAATCGGCCGCGAAGTGGTCGAGCAGAAGGTGCCGCGCAGCGGCAGCGACGCCTTCATGCGCGGGACCCTGAAGAACCTGCTGCCGCGGCCGATGGTGTTCGGCGCGGCGATGAAGCTGGGGCAGTCGGTGCGCCTGCTGTTGCCCGGCGCGCTGCGCGCCAAGGTGCCGCCGCTGTCCTCGGCCGGTGCGGTGCCGCATCGCAGCCACCCGCGGCAGATGATCGCTCTGGCGGGTTGCGTGCAGCCTTCGATGTATCCCAACGTGAACGGGGCGGCGCGGCGCGTGCTCGACCGCCTCGGCATACAGATGGTGGAAGCCGCTGGCGCCGGCTGTTGCGGCGCGGTGCGCCTGCATCTAAATGCGGCCGAAGGATCTCGTGACGACGCCCGGCGCAACATCGACGCCTGGTGGCCGCTGCTCGAGGCCGGCGCCGAGCGCCTGGTGATGACGGCCTCCGGCTGCGGCTCGCACGTCGTCGAGTATGCCCACCTGCTGCAGGACGATCCCGACTATGCGCTGAAGGCGGCACGCGTGGTGCTCGCGACGCGCGACATCAGCGAAGTCATCACGGCGGAAGCCGAAGCGCTGGGTGCGCTGCTGAAGGACTGCCCGCCGCTGCTTGAAAGCGCCAGGCCCCTGGCCTTCCAGAGTCCCTGCAGCCTGCAGCACGGGCTCAAGATCCGCGGCATCGTGGAGTCGCTGCTGACTGCGGCCGGCTATACCCTGACGCCCGTGGCCGACTCGCACCTGTGCTGCGGCTCGGCGGGTACCTACTCGGTGCTGCAGCCCGAAATCTCGAAGCGCCTGCAGGCCAACAAACTGGCCGCCCTCACTGCCGGAGCGCCGGCCGCGATTGCCAGCGCCAATGTCGGTTGCATGGGCCACCTGCAGGGCGGCACCGATCTGCCGGTGCGGCACTGGATCGAACTGATCGACGAACGCCTGTCGGCCTGATGGACATCCAGCTCGACAGCGCCGCGCGCGACTGGGCCACGCTGCATTCGAGTTTCCGCTGGAACGTCCCGGCGCGCTACAACATCGCTGCTGCCTGCTGCGGCCGTTGGGCCGGGGATCGTTCCCGCTTCGCCCTGTATTACGAGGACGAGGCGGGGCACACTGAAGCCTGGAGTTTCTGGGACGTGCAGCAGGCCGCCAACCGCCTGTCCAACGTGCTGGGCGCGATGGGCGTGATGGCCGGCGACCGCGTCGCCATCATCCTGCCGCAGCGCCCCGAAACCGGCATCGCGCACATGGCTTGCTACCAGATGGGCGCGATCGCCGTGCCGGTCTCGCACCTGTTCGGCGCCGACGCGCTGGAATTCCGCCTGACCCACGCCGGCGTGCGCGCCGCCATCATCGACGAAGGCGGCCTGGAAAAGCTCGGCGCCGTGCGCGAAAAACTGCCGGATCTGAAACACGTGATCGGCGTCGGCGGCGCGCGCGAATCCTGGGTGCGCGAGTGGAGCACGCTGCTGCCGCTGGCCTCCTCGCGCTACGTGGCGAAGGACACTGCGGCCGACGATCCGGCGCTGATCATTTACACCAGCGGCACCACCGGCAATCCCAAGGGTGCGCTGATCGCGCAACGCAGCCTGATCGGCAACCTGTCGGGCTTCGTCTGCTCGCATGATTTCTATCCGCAGCGCGACGACATGTTCTGGTCGCCGGCGGACTGGGCCTGGACCGGCGGCCTGTTCGACGCCCTGCTGCCGAGCTGGAATTTCGGCCAGCCGATACTGGGTTACCGCGGCCGCTTCGATCCGGAGAAGGCCTTCTGGTTGATGGAAAAGTACGGCATCCGCAACAGTTTCCTGTTCCCCACGGCGCTGAAAATGATGATGAAGGCGGTGCCGAAACCGGCGGAGAAGTACGACCTCGCGCTGCGCTCGATCATGAGCGCCGGCGAGACCGTCGGCGAAACCGTCTGCCACTGGTCCCAGGAAGCGCTGGGTGTGACGGTCAACGAAATGTATGGCCAGACCGAGATCAACTACATCGTCGGCAACTGCGCCGCCGTGACGCCGCCCAAGGCCGGCGCCATGGGCCGCGGCTATCCGGGCCATCACCTGGGCGTGCTCGACGAGGAGGGCAATCCCGTGGCGCCTGGCGAAATGGGCGAGGTCTGCGTGCAGCGCAGCTGCAACGGCGAGATGGATCCGGTGTTCATGCTCGGCTACTGGAAGAACCCGGAGGCGACGGCGGAAAAGTTCTTCGGCGGCGGCATAGACGACCCGCAGGCCTGGGGCCGCACCGGCGACCTGGCGAAGCAGGACGAGGACGGCGTGCTCTGGTACCAGGGACGCAGCGACGACATGTTCAAGAGCGCCGGCTACCGCATCGGCCCGGGCGAGATCGAGAACTGCCTGGTCAAGCATGAAGCGGTGCTCAACGCCGCCGTGGTCGGCGCGCCGGATGAGACGCGCGGCACCGTGGTCAAGGCCTTCATCGTGCTGCAGCCGGGACAGGCGCCCTCGGCGGCGCTGGAAGCCTCGCTGCAGGACCACGTGCGCAAGTACCTGGCGCCCTACGAGTACCCGAAGATCATCGAATTCATCGACGCCCTGCCGCTGACCACCACCGGCAAGGTGCAGCGGCGGCTGTTGCGCGGGCGGTAGGGCGGGCTTCAGCCCGCCAACCACCCTCGGCCGACTGAAGTCGGCCTACTTCAGCCAGCGCCGGCGCCAGAAGACGATGGATAGCGTGGCGGCGACCGCCGCCATCAGGCCGATGGCGACGAAGAACCCGGTCGGCCAGTCGAGCAGCGGCATGGTGCGGAAGTTCATGCCGAAGATGCCCGAGATCAGCGTCGCCGGCATGAAGATGATGGCGACCACGGTCAGCGCGCGGACTTCCTGGTTGACCCGGTTGCTGGCCGCCGAAAGGTAGATGTCGAGCATGCCGGCGATCATGTCGCGGTTGGCTTCCAGCGATTCGATGGCATGCACCGTGTGGTCATAGATGTCGCGCAGGTAGGGCCGGGTTTCGGGGCGGAAGAAGCGCTCGTCGGCGCGGGTCAGGCTGTTGATGACTTCGCGCAGCGGCCAGATCGAGCGGCGCAGTTCCAGGGTCTCGCGCTTGAGCTGGTGCACCCGCTGCAGCGCGCCCGGCCGCGGATGTTCCAGCATCATGTCCTCGAGCTCCTCGGTGCGTTCGCCGATGTTCTCGAGGATGGCGAAGTAGCGGTCGACGATGGCGTCGAGCAGCGAATAGGCGAGGTAGTCGGCGCCCAGCTTGCGGATCTGGCCGCGGTCCTGGCGCAGGCGCTCGCGCACCGGGTCGAAGCGGCCGCTGGGCCGCTCCTGGAAGGTCAGGACGAAGTCGGGGCCGAGGATCAGACTGACCTGGTCGGAGCCGATCTGCTGGTCGTCGCCGTCGACCTCGAAAAAACGCGCGACGATGAACAG
>CAZGQB010000037.1:0-11986 GCA_964527055.1 uncultured Sulfuritalea sp. | reverse complement strand
GGGGGAGATCGGATGTTTCAGGGTGCGACGGCGCTGAATCTGGATGCGAAAGGCCGCATGGCGGTGCCCAGCCGGCATCGCGACGCCCTGGTGGCCCTCGGCGAAGGGCGCCTGGTGCTGACCGCGCATCCCCATCGCTGCCTGCTGCTCTACCCCCAGCCCGCATGGGAGCCGATCCGCGCCCAGATTCTCGCCGCCCCCAGCCTGCAGGCAGAATCGGCCATGGTGCGGCGCCTGCTGGTGGGTTTTGCCGAGGAGGTGGAACTCGATGGCGCCGGACGCCTGCTGGTCTCGCCCTCCCTGCGTCAATACGCGGGACTGGAAAAGGAAATCTGGCTGATCGGCCAGGGCCGCCATTTCGAAATCTGGTCGGCGGCCGGCTGGCAGGCGCAGCAGGAGGCGATCTTCGCCGTCGGCGACAAGCTTCTCCCTCCTGGCCTGGAAAACCTTGCGCTGTGAGCGCCCGCTTTGACCGCGAATATCCACGTCAGCGTGCTGCTCGCCGAGTCGCTGGCGGCGCTGGCGATCCGGCCGACGGGAACGTATGTCGACGCCACCTTTGGTCGCGGCGGCCACAGCCGGGCCATTCTCGCCGCGCTGGGTCCGCAGGGGCGGCTGATCGCGCTGGATCGCGATCCGGCGGCTATCGCCGCGGGCGCGGCGATCGCCGACCCGCGCTTCACGTTGGTCCATGCCGCGTTCAGCGCATTCGATGCGGTGCTGGACCGGCTCGGCGTGGCGCAGGTGGATGGCGTGCTGCTGGACCTGGGCGTTTCGTCGCCGCAACTGAATACGCCCGAGAGGGGCATGAGCTTTCGTTTCGATGCGCCGCTGGACATGCGCATGGATACGACGCAGGGGGAGACCGCGGCCGAATTCCTGGCGCGGGCATCGCAATCAGAAATAGAAAGGGTGGTCAGGGACTATGGCGAAGAACGGTTTGCTCATGCGATTGCAAAGGCGCTTGTTGCTGCTCGGGGCGAGCACGGTATTTCAGGCACAGGACGGCTTGCCGCGCTCGTGGCGCAAGTCGTCCGGACGCGGGAGCCGGGTCAGCACCCGGCGACGCGGACCTTTCAGGCTCTACGGATTCACGTCAATCGGGAGCTTGAGGAACTGTCGCTAGCCCTGCCGCGGGCCCTTGAGCGACTGGCACCGGGAGGACGCCTGGCCGTGATCAGCTTTCACTCGCTGGAGGACCGCATCGTCAAGCGCTTCATGCGCGATGCGGCGCATCCGCCGCAACCGCCCAAGCAGCTGCCGCTGCGTGCGGCCGACCTGCCGCAGCCGGTGATGAGGCTGGTCGGCAAGCCGGTCTTCCCGTCGGAAGCCGAAATCGCCGCCAATCCGCGCTGCCGCAGCGCGGTGCTGCGCGTGGCGGTGAAACTGGGCAATCCCCCCGGCCCGGGACCAGCGAACGGGGGGGGCCGGCTTGCCGCCGGGCCGGCGCAAGGCATGGCTGGCCAAGAACATGGAGCCGCGCAGCGGCGAACCGCCGTCCCACCGGGGGATACCGTCCCTCCCGTGGAGGGACGTATCACCCCCGCCCACGGGCGGGGGCCGGGGAGTGGGAGTCACTGATTGGCGCGCCTCAATCTTCTCCTGATCCTGATCCTAGTGACCTGCGCCCTGTCGGTGGTCAGCGCCAACCATCGCGCGCGGAAAGTGTTTTCCGAACTTGAGGCCGGGCAGAAGCGCATGCGCGACCTGGACATCGAGTGGGGGCAATTGCAGCTCGAGCAAAGCACACTCGCCGCGCATGTCCGGGTGGCGGCCGTCGCCCGCGACAAGTTGGGCATGAAGCCGCCGGCGCCGGGGCAGATCATTGCCGTCGACGCGCCGCCGGGGAAATGAGCCGGTGATGAAATCCGTCAAGTTCAGCAAGAGCCCGCTGCTCTCCGAGCGCCTGCCGCAGTGGCGACAACGCCTGGTGCTGGTGGCCCTGCTCGGCGCCTTCCTCGTGCTGATCGGCCGTTCGCTCTACCTGCAGGCCTTCAACAACGAATTCCTCGGCGACAAGGGGCGCGCCCGCTTCGAGCGCGTGATCGACATTTCCGCCACCCGCGGCCGCATCACCGACCGCCATGGCGCCGTGCTGGCGATATCGACGCCGGTACGCTCGATCTGGGCCGTGCCGGAGGATGTCGAACTGGCACCGGCCCAGGCGCGCAGCCTGGCCAACCTGCTCGAACTCGACGTGCGCGAGATCAATCGCAAGCTGGCCACCGAACGCGATTTCGTTTACGTCAAGCGCCAGCTGCCGCCCGACGTGGCGGACCGGGTTTCGGCGCTGAAGCTTCCCGGCATCCACCAGAAGAACGAATACCGCCGCTATTACCCCTCGGGTGAAGTGATGGCGCACATGGTCGGATTCACGGGCGTCGAGGACAGCGGGCAGGAAGGCATCGAGCTGGCGTTCGACGGCCAGCTGGCGGGCAAGCCCGGCAGCCGGCGGGTGATCAAGGATAGACGCGGCAACGTGGTCGAGGATGTGGAAAGCATCCGCCCGCCGCAGGAAGGCAGGGAGATCGTGCTGGCGATCGACTCCAAGGTCCAGTACCTCGCCTACAGCCACTTGAAGCAGGCGCTGGAGGAGCATCGCGCCAAGGCCGGCGGCGTGGTGGTGCTCGATGCGCGCAGCGGCGAAGTGCTGGCCCTGGCCAACCTGCCGACCTACAACCCGAACAATCGCAGCAAGCTGGTCGGCGCGCAGTTGCGCAACCGGGCGCTGACCGACAGCTTCGAGCCCGGTTCGACGCTGAAGCCTTTCACCGCCGCGCTGGCGCTGGACGCGGGCAAGGTGCGCTTCGACACGCCGATCCAGACCGCGCCGGGAAAAATGACCATCGGTACGGCGACGATTTCGGATGCCCATGCCCACGGCGTCCTCACCGTGGCGCAGGTGATCCAGAAGTCGTCCAACATCGGCTCGGCCAAGCTGGCCCTGTCGCTGAAGCCGGAAGAGATGTGGGCCATGTTCGACAGCCTGGGCTTCGGCGCGCCCCTCAGGCTGGGCTTTCCCGGCGAGGTCGGCGGCCGCCTGCGTCCGGCAAAAAGCTGGCGCCCGATCGAGCAGGCGACCATGGCCTATGGCCACGGCATCTCGGTAACGCTGATCCAGCTCGCCCGCGCCTACCAGGTCTTCGCCCGCGACGGCGACCTGGTGCCGCTCTCGCTGGCGCGACTGGATGCGCCGCCGCTGGCCGGCAAGCGGATATTCTCCGCACAGACGGCGCGCGAAGTCCGCACCATGCTGGAAATGGCGGTGCAGCCGGGCGGCACCGCGCCCAAGGCGCAGATCCCGGGTTACCGCGTGGCGGGCAAGACCGGCACCGCGCACAAACTCGAAGGCGGCGCCTACGCCAACAAGTATGTGTCGTCCTTCGTCGGCTTCGCCCCGGTCTCCGAACCGCGCCTGATCATCGCCGTGATGGTGGACGAGCCCTCGAACGGCAAGCACTTTGGCGGCGATGTCGCGGCGCCGGTGTTTGCCCAGGTGATGGCCGGCAGCCTGCGCGCGCTCGGCGTGGCGCCCGACGCGCCGCTGAAGCCGCTGATCCTGACCAGCGCCGAGCCGGTGCGGGAAGAGATGTGAATCAGGCCATGGCGACCCTTGAACAGCTCAGGGAAAAGGGTGTGGTTGCGACACGCCTGACCGCGGACTCGCGCTGCGTGCGGCCCGGCGATGTTTTCCTGGCCTTCCCCGGCGCCCGTGTCGATGGCCGCGATTTCATCGCGCAGGCGGTGGCCAACGGCGCCGCGGCGGTCATTGCAGAGCAGGGCGGAAAAGTCGGCGCCGGCGATACGGCGGTTGTTGAAGTGGCGGGACTGGCGGCGCTCTGCGGCGAGATCGCCCACCTGGTCTATGGCCGGCCTTCGGAGAAACTCTGGCTGGCCGGCGTTACCGGCACCAACGGCAAGACCTCGGTATCGCAGTGGATCGCGCAGGCGATGGACGCGCTGGGCCGGCGCTGCGCGGTGGTCGGCACGCTGGGCAACGGCTTCGTCGATGCACTCGCCGAGTCGCCGAACACGACGCCGGACGCGATCACCCTGCATGCGGCGCTGGCCGGCTTCCTGGAACATGGCGCCACGGCTTGCGCGATGGAAGTGTCCTCGATCGGCCTCGATCAGGGGCGGGTGAACGGCGCGGCCTTCGATGTCGCCGTGTTCACCAACCTGACGCGCGACCACCTCGAATACCACGGCACGATGGAAGCCTACGCGGCGGCCAAGGAGAAGCTGTTCGCCATGCCCGGGCTGGGCGCCGCCGTGATCAACCTCGACGATGCCTTCGGCGTCGCACTGGCGCGGCGCCTCAGGGGCCGCCTGCCAGTGCTGGGCTACACGCTGGGCAAGGGCGCGGGTGGGACCGATCGAGTCCTGCGCGCGGAGAACCTGCGCATGGGCGCTGCCGGCATCGAGTTCGAACTCAACGGCGCTACCCTCGCCGCGCCGCTGGTCGGCCGCTTCAACGCAGCGAACGTGCTGGCGGTGGCAGGGGCGCTGCTGGCTCGTGGTGAGAGCCTGGATGCGATTGCCGCGGCCTTGCGCAGGCTGAGTCCGCCGCCGGGACGCATGCAGGCGCTGGGAGGACACGGCCAGCCGCTGGTAGTCGTCGATTACGCCCACACGCCGGATGCGCTGGAGAAGGTACTGGGCGTGCTGCGCGAGGCTGCCGCTGCGCGCGGCGGCAGCCTGGTCTGTGTCTTCGGCTGCGGCGGCGAGCGCGATCCGGGCAAGCGGCCGCTGATGGGAGCGGTCGCGCAGGCGCTGGCCGATCGCGTGGTACTGACCAGCGACAACCCGCGCGGCGAGGATCCGCAGGCCATCATCGCCGCGATCGCCGCGGGTATGCGGCACGCGCCCCGGATTCAGGCGAACCGCGCGCGCGCGGTGGCAGAAGCGGTGGCGGATGCCGGTGCGCGCGACGTGATCCTGCTCGCCGGCAAGGGTCACGAGCCCTACCAGGAAATCGCCGGGGTGCGCCACCCGTACTCCGACCTCGCGGCCGCAAAGTCGGCGCTGGAGGCACGGCGATGATGCGGCTTTCCGAGGCTGGCGCCGCACTCGGCGTGCCGCACCTGGGCGCTGATGCCGAGTTCTCCTCGGTCGGCACCGACTCGCGCGCGGTGACACCCGGCATGCTGTTCGTCGCGCTCAAGGGCGAGCGCTTCGACGGCCACGACTTCGTCGCCGAAGTGCTGTCCAGGGGCGCCGCCGGCGCCATGGTCGGGCGCAGCTGGGCCGCGGCCAATCCCGGATTGCCGCTGGTCGCGGTGAACGACACGCGCCTGGCGCTGGGCCAGCTGGCCGCCGCCTGGCGTGCCCGCTTTCCGATTCCGCTGCTCGGCATCACGGGCAGCAACGGCAAGACCACGGTCAAGGAAATGTGCGCCGCCATCCTGCGCGCGCACTTCGGGGGCAATGCGGAGTCGGTGCTGGCTACGCGCGGCAACCTCAACAACGAGATCGGCCTGCCCCTGACGCTGCTCGGGCTGCGTGACACGCATCGCGCGGCGGTGATCGAGATGGGCATGAGCCACAGCGGCGAGATCGACTACCTGACGCGCCTGGCGGCACCCACCGTGGCGCTGGTGAACAATGCCCAGCGCGCGCACCTGGAGGGCATGGGCACGGTGCAGGATGTGGCGCTGGCCAAGGGCGAGATCTTTGCCGGCCTGTCCGCGAGCGGCGTCGCCGTCTTCAATGCGGACGATCCGCAGGCGGACATCTGGCGCGAGCTGTCGCGCGACTGCCGCCAGGTCGGTTTCGGCCTCGACCGGCCGGCCGACGTTCATGGCAGGTTCTTGGCCCGCGGGCTGGGCGGGGCGCTGCAGCTGGAAACCCCCTGGGGAGCGCTCGAACTCGCCCTCGGCGTGCCCGGCGTCCACAATGCGCGCAATGCCTGCGCCGCAGCGGCGGCTACGCTGGCCGCGGGCGCCTCGCCGGCGGCCGTGAAACAGGGGCTGGAGGCCTTCGCCGGGGTCAAGGGGCGCTTGCAGCGTCGCGCGGGACGCAATGGTGCGCTGGTGATCGACGATACCTACAACGCCAATCCGGATTCCATGCGTGCGGCGATCGACGTGCTGAGCTCGATACCCGGCAAGCGCACCTTCGTCATGGGCGACATGGGCGAAGCCGGCACCGCGGCCGGACAGTTCCACGACGAGATCGGCGGCTACGCCAAAAGCCACGGCATCGACCGGCTGCTCTGCCTGGGCGACCTGTCTGCCGCCGCGGCACACAACTTCGGCGCCGGCGGCCAGCACTTCGCCCGCATCGAGGACCTGCTCAAGGCGCTGCGCGGCGAGCTCGACGAACACACGACGGTATTGGTCAAGGGATCGCGATTCATGAAGATGGAGCGTATCGCAGACGAGATTGTGGAAAAAGCATGAAGACCAATAAGCCACAGAGGACACAGAGTTCACAGAGAAAAGCAAAGAGCAGGAGCCTTGGAATGTTTTCCTCTGTGCCCTCTGTGTCCTCTGTGTCCTCTGTGTCCTCTGTGGCTAAAGGGGTTTCGCCATGTTGCTAGAACTTGCCCAATGGCTGGCGAAGGACTTCCGCGCCTTCAACGTCTTCGGCTACATCACGCTGCGCGCGGTGCTGGCGACCATGACGGCGCTGGCGATCTCCTTCGCCTTCGGCCCCGCCGTGATCCGCTGGCTGACTGCGAAGAAGATCGGCCAGTCGGTGCGCGACGACGGCCCGCAGACCCACCTGGTCAAGGCCGGCACGCCGACCATGGGCGGGGCGCTGATCCTGATTTCGCTCGGTGTGTCGACGCTGCTCTGGGCCGACCTGTCCAACCGCTTCGTCTGGATCGTGCTGATCGTCACCCTGGGTTTCGGCGCGGTGGGCTGGGTCGACGACTGGCGCAAGGTGGTGTATCGCAACCCGGACGGCCTGTCGGCGCGCGCCAAGTTCTTCTGGCAGTCGGTGATCGGCGTGGTCGCCGCGATCTACATCGCGTTTTCGATCTCGGCGCCGAACAACGAGAAGGTGGTCGAGCTGTTCTTCCAGTGGGTGGGCAGCGGCTTCACCCTGGAATTGCCGAGCAAGACCGACCTCATCGTGCCCTTCTTCAAGACCGTGTCCTATCCATTGGGCATCGTCGGCTTCATGGTGCTGTCCTATCTGGTCATCGTCGGCAGCAGCAATGCGGTGAACCTGACCGACGGCCTCGACGGCCTCGCCATCATGCCGACGGTGCTGGTCGGCGCCGCGCTCGGCATCTTCACCTACGTCGCCGGCCACGCCGGCTTTTCCAGGTACCTGCTGCTGCCCCACATCCCGGGTGCCGGCGAACTCACGGTGTTCTGCGGCGCGCTGGCCGGCGCCGGCCTCGGCTTCCTCTGGTTCAATGCCTATCCGGCCGAGGTCTTCATGGGCGACGTCGGCGCGCTGGCGCTGGGCGCGGCGCTGGGTGCGGTGGCCATCGTCGCGCGGCAGGAGATCGTGCTGTTCATCATGGGCGGCGTCTTCGTCGCCGAAACGCTGTCGGTGATGCTGCAGGTTTCCTGGTTCAAATACACCCGCAAGAAATATGGCGAGGGCCGCCGCATCCTGCGCATGGCGCCGCTGCACCACCATTTCGAGCAAACCGGCTGGAAGGAAACGCAGGTGGTGGTGCGCTTCTGGATCATCACCATCCTGCTGGTGCTGTTCGGGCTGTCGACGCTGAAAATACGATGAAAACCATGAGCCACAGAGGACACAGAGGTCACAGAGGAAAACCCCAGGCTTTGCATTTCTCTGTGACCTCTGTGTCCTCTGTGGCTGAAAGATTTCATGAATAGCCTCTCCGGCAAACACGTCCTCGTTCTCGGCCTCGGCGAATCCGGGCTTGCCGCAGCGCGCTGGTGCGCGCGGCAGGGGGCGCGGGTGCGCGTGGCGGATACGCGCGCGGCACCACCGTGCCTGGACGAACTGCGCCGCCGTGTCACCAATGCCGACTTCTTGCCGGGCGGTTTCGATGAGGCGCTGCTGGAAGGCATCGACCTGCTGGTGCTGTCACCCGGACTGCCGGGCGACCTGCCAGTAATGATGCAGGCGCGCGCCGCCGGCCTGCCGGTGGTGGGCGAGATCGAGTTGTTCGCCCGGGGTTTGCGCCGCACGGGCCAAAGCGCGCCGGTGCTGGCCATCACCGGCACCAACGGCAAGACCACGACCACGGCGCTGACCGGGCACCTGCTACGCGCCACGGGCAAGCGTATCGGCGTCGCCGGCAACATCTCCCCGGCCGCGCTGGCGGCGCTGATGGATGCGGAGGATGCGCAGGCCCTGCCGGATGTCTGGGTCCTCGAACTGTCGAGTTTCCAGCTGGAAACCACGACGACACTGAACCCGGCAGCGGCGACGGTGCTGAACGTCTCCGACGATCATCTCGACCGCTACGCCGGAATCGACGATTACGCGGCGGCGAAGGCGCGCGTCTTTTCCGGTGGCGGGGTCCAGGTTCTCAATCGCGAGGACGCGAGGGTACGCGCCATGGCGCTTGCGGGCCGGCGTGTGGTCAGCTTCGGCCTCGATGCGCCGGCCGGCAGCGAGGACTTCGGCATCCGCCAGAGTCGCGGCGAGCCCTGGCTGGCGCAGGGCGAAAAGTTGTTGCTGCCGCTTGCCGAACTGCCACTGGCAGGACTGCACAATGCCGCGAATGCGATGGCGGCGCTGGCCCTGTGCACCAGCATCGGTTTGACGGCCGATGCCTTGCTGCCGGCCCTGCGCAGCTTTAGCGGTCTGCCGCACCGCGTCGAAAAGATTGCCGAGATCGACGGCGTCACCTGGTACGACGACTCCAAGGGCACCAATGTCGGCGCCACGGTCGCCGCCCTGAATGGCCTCGGCGGCATGAGCGACCGCAAGTGCGTCGTGATACTCGGAGGGGATGGCAAGGCCCAGGATTTTTCGCCGCTGCGCGACGCCGTGGCGCGGCACGCACGCGCCGCGATCCTGATCGGTCGCGACGGTCCGGCGATTGTTGCGGCCATCGCCACGGCGGGTGTCAGAACCGAAGCAGCAGCCGACATGGATGATGCCGTGCGTCGCGCGGCCGCACTGGCGCAGCCGGGCGACGCGGCGCTGCTGTCGCCGGCATGCGCCAGCTTCGACATGTTCCGCAATTACGAGCATCGCGCCGAGGTGTTCGCCGCCGCGGTGCGCAGGCTGGGAGCCGGGCGGTGAGCCGCGCTTTCGCTTTGCCGACGCAGCGGACCCAGCGGAGTCCCGCCGAACTCGATCCCCTGCTGCTGTGGCCCGCGCTCGGCCTGCTGCTGCTCGGGCTGGTGATGGTGTATTCCTCGTCGATCGCGCTGGCCGAGGGCAGCCGCTTTACCGGCTACCAGCCCGCCTATTTCCTGTATCGCCATGCGGTATTCGTCGTCTTCGGCTTCATGGCCGGCGTGGCGGCCTTCCAGATCCCGCTGCGCCTGTGGCAGCAGGCCTCGCCGTGGCTGTTCCTCGCCGGCTTCGTGCTGCTGTTCCTGGTGCTGATGCCCTATGTCGGCCGCTCGGTCAATGGCGCGCAGCGCTGGATCAACCTGGGCCCGGTGAACCTGCAGCCATCGGAACTGATGAAGCTGTTCGCGGTGCTCTACGCCGCCGACTACACCTCGCGCAAGCTCGACGTCATGGGCAGCCTGCTGCGCGGTTTCGGCCCCATGGCGCTGGTCATGATGCTGGTCGGCGCCCTCCTGCTGCGCGAACCGGACTTCGGCGCCTTTGTGGTGATTCTCGCGATCGCCACCGGCATCCTGTTCCTCGGCGGCATCAACGCACGCATCTTCGGCGGGCTGATCGTGCTGCTGGCGATCAGCTTCGTCATCATGATCTGGGCCTCGCCCTACCGCCGCGAGCGGATTTTTGGCTTCATGGATCCCTGGCAGGATGCCTATGGCAAGGGCTACCAGCTGTCGCACGCGCTGATCGCCTTCGGCCGCGGCGAGTGGTTCGGCGTCGGACTAGGCGCCAGCGTCGAGAAACTCTTCTACCTGCCCGAAGCCCACACGGATTTCCTGCTCGCGGTAATCGCCGAGGAAATGGGTTTCGTCGGCGTCTGCTGCGTGGTCGGCATGTTCGCCCTGCTGGTGCAGCGCGCCTTCGTCATCGGCCGCCAGGCGCTGCTGCTCGACCGCGTCTATTCCGCCCTGGTCGCCCAGGGGGTAGGCATCTGGCTCGGGGTGCAGGGCTTCATCAACATGGGCGTGAACATGGGCCTTTTGCCGACCAAGGGCCTGACCCTGCCGCTGATGAGCTTCGGCGGTTCCGGCATCGTCGCCAACTGCCTCGCCCTGGGGATCCTGCTCCGCGTCGATTACGAGAATCGCGCCATGATGCGGGGTCAGCAGCCATGACGAAAACGCTGATGGTGATGGCCGGCGGCACGGGCGGCCACATCATGCCAGGCCTCGCAGTGGCCGAGCACCTGCGCGAACGGGGCTGGCGCATCGCCTGGATGGGCAATCCGGATGGCATGGAAGCGAAGCTCACCGCCGGGCGCGGCTACGAGATGGCCTGGGTGAATTTCACGGCGCTGCGCGGCAAGGGGCTCCTGCGCAAGCTGCTGCTGCCCCTCAACCTGCTGCGCGGCTTCAGCCAGGCCTGGGCGCAGCTCGGGCGCATCCGGCCCGATGTGGTGTTGGGCATGGGCGGCTACATCAGTTTCCCGGGCGGCATGATGGCCTCGCTGCGGGGCGTGCCCCTGTTGTTGCACGAGCAGAATTCGGTCGCCGGGTTGGCCAACCGGGTGCTGGCGGGCGTGGCCGACCGCGTGCTGACCGGGTTTCCCGGGGTGCTCAAGAAGGGTCAGTGGGTCGGCAACCCGGTGCGCCCGGAAATCGCCGCCCTGCCGGCGCCGGCGCTTCGTTACGAGCAGCGCGAGGGCCCCCTGCGGCTACTGGCGGTCGGTGGCAGCCTGGGTGCGCAGGCCTTGAACGAGGTGCTGCCGCAGGCCTTGGCGCTTTTGGGCGAGGACGAGCGACCGGTGGTGGTGCACCAGGCCGGCGAGAAGCACCTGGCCGCGCTGGAAGCCCGTTACGAGGCGGCCGGCGTCAAGGCCAATTGCGTGGCCTTCATCAAGGACATGGCCGGCGGCTACCACTGGGCCGACCTGGTGATCTGTCGTGCCGGCGCCCTGACCGTGGCGGAACTGGCCGCGGCCGGTGTCGCCAGCCTGCTGGTGCCTTTCCCGCATGCGGTGGATGACCACCAGACGTCGAACGCGCGCTTCCTCAGCACGGCCGGGGCCGCGATCCTGCTGCCGCAGGATCAACTCACTCCGGAACGCGTGGCGGAAATCCGCAATCTGTCGCGCCGGCAGCTGGCGCAGATGGCCGAAAAGGCGCGGGAACTGGCACGGCCGGGAGCCACGGCGGCGGTCGCCGAGGCCTGTGCCGCCCTGGCGGACAAGGGAGCCAAAGCATGAAACACAAAGTCAAGCGCATCCACTTCGTCGGCATCGGCGGCTCGGGCATGTCGGGCATCGCCGAGGTGCTGGCCAACCAGGGCTTCGAGGTCAGCGGTTCCGATCTGGCGGAAAGCGCGACGACGCGCCGGCTGGCGGCGCAGGGCATCCGCATCGCCATCGGCCACGACGCGCAGAACGCCGCGGCGGCCGACGCGGTGGTGGTGTCGACCGCCGTGCGCGATGACAATCCGGAAGTGCAAATCGCGCGCGAACGGCGCGTGCCGGTGGTGCCGCGCGCGCAGATGCTGGCGGAACTGATGCGCATCAAGCAGGGCATCGCGATCGCCGGCACCCACGGCAAGACCACCACCACCAGCCTGGTCGCCAGCTGCCTGGCCGAAGGCGGGCTCGATCCCACCTTCGTCATCGGTGGCCGGCTGAATTCCGCCGGCGCCAACGCGAAACTCGGCAGCGGCGATTTCCTGGTGGCCGAGGCCGACGAGTCGGATGCCTCTTTCCTGTTCCTGTCGCCCGTGGTTTCGGTGGTCACCAACATCGATGCCGACCACATGGAGA
>CAZGQB010000036.1:0-12812 GCA_964527055.1 uncultured Sulfuritalea sp. | reverse complement strand
GGCGCTCGACGTGTCGGTCCAGGCGCAGGTGCTGCAGCTGCTGGAGGAAATCCGCACCCGGCTCGACCTGGCCATGCTGTTCATCACGCACGACCTGCGCGTCGCGGCGCAGGTCTGCGACCAGGTCGCGGTGATGTCGAAGGGGCGCGTGGTCGAGTACGGCCCGGCCGAACAGATCTTCCTGCGGCCGCAGCACGCCTATACCCAGGCGCTGTTCGACGCCGCGCCCGGCCGGGGCTTCGCCTTCGGCTCGGCGTCCGGCACCACGTAGAATCCGGCGCATGGATCGGCTGGCGGTCGAGAGCATCCGCGTTCCCGGGGTCGACGTGCGCGTCGTGGAGCGCTGCGCGTCCACCAATGCGGCGTTGCTTGCCGAATGGCCTGCGCAACCGGCGCTGCTCGCCGCCGAGCTGCAGACCGCCGGGCGCGGCCGGCACGGGCGGCGCTGGCGCTCGGCGCGCGGCGCCGGCGCGACCTTCTCGATCCGGTGGCCGATGGCTTGCGAACAGCGCCGGCTGACCGGGCTCCCGGTCGCGGTAGGCATTTCCTCGGCGCGCGCGCTGCGCCGGCTCGGCGAGCGCGGCGTCGCCCTGAAGTGGCCCAACGACCTGATGGTGAAGCGCCGCAAGCTGGGCGGCATCCTGATCCAGACGCGCCCTGCAGCCCGCGCCGCGGGGTCCATCTCCAGGCCGTCCTCGGCGGGCTGCGTGGTGATCGTCGGTATCGGCATCAACTGTCGCGCGCAGCCGCGCCTCGGCGCGCGACTGGGCCGGGGCGTCGCGGCGCTGGACGAGGTGCTGCGGCGTCCGGTCTCGCGCAACGCCGTGATCGGCGCGGTGGCGCGAGCGGTGTTGCGCACGCTCTCGGCATGGGAACGGGCCTGGGAGCCGGCCCTGGAGAAGGCCGCGTGATCCTCGCGATCGACGCCGGCAACTCGCGCGTGAAATGGGGCTGGTATGACCCGGCACTGCGCGGCTGGTCGAGCATCGCCAACGTGTCGCTGATCGAATTTGCCGCCTCGAGCGACCACATCAACCCGTTCTCGGCGACCCACGCGGATCCTTCCCGCATCCTGATATCGAATGTCGCCGGCGAAGGGGCGCAGCAGCTGATTGTCAACTGGACCAGCATTTTCGATGCGCCGCCGGAATGGGTGCGCGGCGAGCGCGAACAATGCGGCGTGCGCAGCCTCTATGACCGGCCCGAACTGCTCGGCCCCGACCGCTGGGCCGCGCTGATCGCCGCTCGCGCGCTGCAGCCGCAGCGCGCCTGCCTGGTGGTCAACGCCGGCACCTGCACCACGGTGGATGCCCTCACCGCGCAGGGCGAATTCACCGGCGGCCTGATCCTCCCCGGCATCGACCTGATGCGCTTCGTGCTCCATGAGCACACCGGGCGCCTGCCGTTGCAGGAAGGGCGCTTCGTGGCGGCCCCGCGCAGCACGGCCGACGCCATCGAGACCGGCTGCCGGCACGCGCAGGCCGGGGCGGTGGAGCGGATGTTCCGCAGCATGGACAAGGACAGCGCATGCCTGGTCTCCGGCGGCGGCGGCCCGGCGCTGATCGAGCGGCTCGACCTGCCCTGCCGCTACGTGGAAAATCTGGTGCTCGAGGGATTGGCGCGCATGGGCGCGCCCCAGGCCTGACGGCGGACCATGCGGATCACCTTCCTCCTGCTGCTCGCGGCGAACCTGGCCCTGTTCGCCTGGTTCCAGCATTTCTCCCCATTCGATAGCGCGGCCGATCCCGAGCCGGCGCGCCGGCAGTTGAGCCCGGAAAAGGTGCGCGTGCTGCAAGACAGGGAACCGGCCGGCCCCGGCGCCGCCGCGCCGAATCCGGGCGCCAAACCTGCAGCGCCGCCGGTGGCCGCGCCGGGCGCGGCAGCCGCAACAGCGCCCGGCTCGCCCGGCGCGTGCAGCGAATGGGGCGGCTTTGCGATCGCCGAGGCCCCCAAGGCGGAGCAGGCGCTGGCGCCCCTCGCGCTCGGCGCGCGGCTCGTGCAGCGCCGCAGCGAGGAAACGGCGAGCTGGTGGGTGTTCATCCCGCCGCAACCGAATCGCGCTGCCGCGCTGAAGAAGACCGCGGAACTGAAAGCGCTCGGCATCGACGATTACTTCGTCCTGCAGGACGAAGGCAAGATGCGATGGGCGGTATCGCTCGGCATCTTCAGCACCGAAGAGGCCGCCAGGAGCCGGCTCGAGGCACTGCGCGCCAGGGGCGTGCGCAGCGCGCAGACCGGCGAGCGCGACACGCCGGTGTCGAAAGTCTGGTTCCAGGTGCGCGGTGCCGATGCCGCCCTGCTGGCGAAGCTGCGCGAAAGCGCGCGCGGGTTCCCGGGCACCGAAGTGCGGGACTGCCCCTAGCGCACGAGTGCGCTCCCTCGTCAGCCGATCGGAATGGCGCCGCCCGGTACATGTTGCGCGACCAGCTCGAGCAGGCGGTCGGCGCGCACCGGCTTGGTCAGGTAGCCCACCGCGCCCAGTTCCTTGCCGCGGCTGTCGCCGTCCTCCACCGAGGTCAGGAAAATGACCGGGATGTACGGCAGGGTGGCGTCGGCCTTCAGGGCGGCGACGAACTCGAAGCCGTCCATGTACGGCATGTTGACGTCCGACAGGATCAGGTCGGGCGGATTTTTCAGTACCTGGTAGCCGGCGCTGATGGCGTCGTGCGCCGTGCTGACCTCGTAGCCGGCCGCAGCGAGATGCATGCGCAGCAGTTCGCACAGGCTCTCGTCATCATCGACCACCAGGATTCTCGCCGCCATGCCATGGGTCCGTTCGGGCTGAGGACGGTAGCGACTTTCTCCTGCAACGTCAATCAATTAGGCAGGCGGCGGGGAACCCAATGGTATTATTTTCAGATGCTTATGCGATTCGCCGTATGCGTGGGACTGCTGTGCGCCGGGGCCGCCGCCCTGGCGCAGCAGTACCGGTGGGTGGACGATCAGGGACGGCTTCACTACTCGGACACGCCGCCGGCGAAGGCCAAGGCGGTGACCAAGTCCGAGTCCAGGGCGAGCCTCCCGGCGCAGGAGCCGCCGCCGCCCTATGAAGTGCAGCGCGCGATGAACGATTTTCCGGTCACCCTTTATACCGCGCCATCGTGCACGGACACCTGCGAATCGGCGCGCGCGGTGCTCAACAAACGCGGCATCCCGTTTACCGAAGTGCAGGTCGTCGATGACGAAACGCGCCAGCGCGTCAAGGCGCTCACCGGCGCCGTGGCCGTGCCGGTGCTGGTCGTGGGCCGCAGCGTATTCAACGGCTTCGAACCCGTGGGTTACCAGAGCCTGCTCGATTCCGCGGCCTATCCCAAGGAAGGCACCGTGCCGGCGCGCTCGCAGCGCGCGCCCGCGGCGGCCGCGGCCGAGCCGGCGAAAAGCGCCGACGAGGCGCCGGCGAGGCCCGGACCCTACGACCCGAGCGGCCTCAAATCGAACCGTGTCGACAGGCCAGGCCGCTACGCGGTGCCGGAAGCCGCGAACTAGCGGCAGGAATGCCTGCGGTGGTTGGTGCTGATGCCCCGAATCGAACGGGGGACCTACTGATTACGAATCAGTTGCTCTACCAGCTGAGCTACATCAGCAAATCGCGCGGTTTGCAGCGCCAGACGGGCCGCATTATACGCGCCGATCGTCAAGGCGGCGGCCCCGCGCCGTCGTAGTAGATCACCTCGATTCTCATCATGCTGCCCACCGGCCGGCCATTGAGCTGACCCGGCACGAAGCGCAATTTGCCGAATGCCGCGGCCGCCGTTGCCGCGACCGTTTCCGGCAAGTCGCTCTTTTCGATTTCCACCGAAGCCACGTTGCCCAGTTCCGTGATCCATACCTTCAGGATCACCTTTCCGGAGGGAACCTCCGGCCCCAATTCCGCGGTCAGGAGCCTGGGCTGGGAGGTCGGCTGCGGGCGCTGGGTGAGCTGATCGGTGGTGTAGTAGGCCGGCGCGGGGATCGGCAGCAGGTCGGCGCCAAGGGCGCGCTCGGGTGCGGCCCGCGCAGCCTCGTCGTCGGGGCGGCGCCCCTGCGCGTCTGCCACGCTTGCTCCGCCGGCGGGATTCTCGGCGGCTTTCGCAGGCACGCTCTCAAGGACCAGCCTCACCCTGAGGACGCGGGACGGCCCCGGCTCCAGCACGGCTGCGCGGGACAATGTGGTGCTCGCGCCGAAGTAGGGCGTCACGATGACCGCCGCATGCAACAGGCACGAGGCCATGAGCGCGGAAAGCAGGCGATTCGACAGGTAGGCGTCCGGGTCCATGCCAGCGTGAAATATGCCCACCCGACTGTACGAGAGCAAAGCAGGGGCAGACCGACCGTTCATGCGGGCAAACCCACCATTGGTCGCAAAGACTTTACTGAGACCGGCGTCGGACTAGTATCCCATCACGTCCGGAAGGAAAGCGGTTCCACCCAACAACCTGAGAAACGTGCCATGAAGACCAACCAGGGTTTCACCTTGCTCGAATTGCTCGTCGTGGTGGGGGTGGTCGCCATCCTGGCCTCGGTCGCCTACCCCAGCTATACCGACTACATCATCCGCGGGAAACTCGCCGAAGGCATGTCGACCCTGTCGGACGGGCGAGTCAAGATGGAGCAGTACTTCCAGGACAACCGAACCTATGCCGCGGCCTCGCCCGCCGCCAATGGTTGCCCCTCCACGACTGTTCCCGTGCCGGCCTCGACCAGCACCTTCACTTACCAATGCAGCAACCTTTCGGC
This sequence comes from uncultured Sulfuritalea sp., assembly GCA_964527055.1. Lineage (GTDB taxonomy): Bacteria > Pseudomonadota > Gammaproteobacteria > Burkholderiales > Rhodocyclaceae > Sulfuritalea. The sequence goes on along the minus strand of CAZGQB010000036.1, from coordinate 8,096 downwards.
CACGACCTACACCCTCACGGCGACCGGCACCGACAGGGTGCTCGGGTTCGTCTATACCATCGACCAGAACAACACCAAGCAGACGACCGCGGCGCCAGGCGATCATGCCACCGGCTGGGACGCGGCCACGATGCCTGCCAATTGCTGGATCGTGCGAAAGAAAGGCATATGCTGACCGGGCCTTCTCGCCGGGACAGGTCGGTCGGGTTCACGCTCATCGAGTTGATGATTGCGGTGGCGCTCGTTGCCGTCCTGGTGACGGTCGGCCTGCCGGAATTCCGGCAGATGCTGCGCAACTACGAGGTTCGCGTCGCTGCCGAATCGGTGTCGAACGGCCTGCAGCGCGCGCGCGCAGAGGCGGTGGCGCGCAATGCCAGGGTCCAGTTCGTGCTCGCCGCCTCCAGCGGGGCGAACACCTCCTGGACCGTCGACTACGTGACCAAGCCGGTCGTCTCCGACCCCCCGCTCGATTCCAGAACCAGCACGGACGGTTCCGTCAACGTCACGCTTACCGCCGTGGCAACGGACTCGAGTGCGACGACCACGATCACATTCAACCAGTTGGGCCAGGTGGTTTCCCCCAACGCGGATGCCTCGCTCCCCCTCTCGCGCGTCGACTTTGCCGCGTCGGGCGCCAGCCAGAACCTGCGCGTCATGATCGGCGCGGGCGGCAATGCCCGGGTATGCGATCCGAGCCTGCCTTCGTCCAACGTACGTTCCTGCAGCTGAGCGGAGAGAAGATCATGCACCGGTCCCCGCCACGGAAATCGGCGCAACAAGGCGCCGTCCTGATCGAAGCGATGGTCGCGATCCTGATTTTTTCCCTGGGCGTGCTGGCCATCGTCGGCTTGCAAGCCAACATGATCAAGAACGTGGACGACGCGAAATACCGGTCCGAAGCGAGCTACATCGCGCAATCGAGGATCGCGCAGATGTGGGCCGATCCCGACAATCTTGCCACCTACATCGAAACCAATACCCCCATTGCGACGCTGTTGCCGGGCGGTACGCGCACGGTCACCCAGCCGGGGCCCGGGCAATACACGGTGACGGTCACCTGGCTGCAGCCGGGACCGAATGCGACGACGCACAACTACACCACCACGGCCCGCATCACCGGGAATTGAAATCATGAACTCGACCCGCAGAATCGCGCGTTCGCACCGAGCCGGTTTCACCCTGATCGAGCTCATGGTCGGCATGGCCATCGGCCTGCTTGCGACGATCATCATCATGCAGGTGATGTCGCTGTTCGAAGCGCAGCGGCGCACGACAACGGGCTCGGCCGATGCGCAGACCAATGGCGGCATCGCGCTGTATTCGATCGCGCGCGAGGTGCAGATGGCGGGTTACGGCCTGCTGCCCATCATCGACTCGGCGCTGGAGTGCAACCCCGCGACCATGACCTACGGCGCCACGGGCATTACGGGGGGACTCAATCCCATCACCATCACCAACGGCACCGCGGTCGCGGGCGTCAGCAGCGCGAGCGATTCGATCACCATCCGTTACGGCAACTCGCTCATGGGCGGCGCCATCGGCCAGATCACCGCGATGTCCGGCAACGCGGCGACCCTCGTCAGCAACCTGGGCTGCCAGGTCAACGACATTACCCTGGTCCACACGGGAACCACCTGCGCCATGTCGAGCGCGACCGCAGTGTCGGCGGCGGGCGCGTCGCCCATCACCGTCACGCTGGAGAACACCACGGGCGCAGTCGCCAAGGCCAACCTCGCCTGCCTGGGGGCCTGGAACGTGATCACCTACGCGGTGAACCCGGCAACCGGCAACCTGGACCGGACCGCAGTAGTAAACGGCGTGAGCACCACGACGCCCAGCGTGGTGGGCGTCGTCAACCTGCAGGCGCAGTACGGGATCTCCGCCTCGTCCAACTCCAACCAGATCACCCAGTGGGTGGACGCCAGCGGCGGCACCTGGGCCGCGCCCACGGTCGCCAACCGCAACCGCATCAAGGCGATCCGCGTCGCCGTGGTCGCGCGCAACGCGAAAATCGAACGCGATGTCGTCACGGCCGCCTGCAGTTCCACGACTGCGGCCGCGCCTACCGGCCTGTGCGCTTGGGCCGGCAGCGTCGGCTCGCCAGCCCCCACGCTGGACCTGAGCCCGGGCGATGCGAACTGGAGTCGCTACCGCTACCGGGTCTTTGAAACGATCATCCCCTTGCGCAACGTGATCTGGGCCAAGGACACGCTATGACATCGCTGCCGCCGATTTCCGCCTCCCGCAGGCTTGTGGCGCCGCTGCGCATCGCAAAGCAGCGCGGCGTGGCGCTGTTCTTCGCGCTCATCTGCATGGTCGCCATCATGCTTGCGGCGGTGGCGCTGGTGCGCTCGGTGGATACCGCCGCGCTGATCTCCGGCAACCTCGCGTTCCAGCAATCGGCCACCTCCTCGGCCGATGCCGGGACCGAGGCCGCGATCACCTGGCTGGCGGCGACCGAGGCGGCCAACTCCGCCCTGAACGTGCTGGTCGATACCGCCCATCCCTTCAACTCGAACAATGCAGCTGCGGGGTACTATGCCAGCCTCGATCCGGCCAAGAGCCTGACCGCGAGCAGCGGCACGCGATTCAACTGGGACAACTCCGACAGCGTCCTGCTCGCCACCGACAGCAGCGGCAATACCACGCGCTACATCATCCAGCGCATGTGCCGCACCTCGGGTGTCGCGGTGAAGGACGCGAGCTGCATGTTCAGCGGCGCGATCGTCGACAACAACAAGCAGAACATCCCGTTGCCGCAGGAGATCTGCAAGGGCGACGGCTGCCCCGTCGCGGGCCAGACGCCCATGCTGCGCGTCACCTCGCGCACCACGGGCCCGAAAAATACGCTCAGCTACGTGCAAGCCTTTATTTACTAGGACGCAGCCATGAAACCTGCCTCGAGAAATCGCACCGCCTCCGGTTTTCAGTTGCTGTCCGCGGCCCTGATCGCCGCCAGCCTGGCGTTGCCTGTCCAGGTGCCCGCCCAGACCGTCGAACTGGCGACCTCGCCGATGGCGACTTCCACCACGACCACGGTGAAGCCCAACCTGATGTTCGTGCTGGACGATTCGGGCAGCATGGACTGGGACTACCTGCCTTCCGAGGCGGAGAATTTTTCCGGCCGGTACGGATTCAACAGCAGCCAGTGCAACGGCAACTACTACAACCCCGCCATCACCTATGACCCGCCGGTGGCGGCCAACGGCGCCCCCCTCAATGCCACGGCCACGACCTTTACCTCCGCCTACCGGGACGGGTTCAACACCGGCCTGGGATCCCGCAACCTGAGCAACGACTTCAGGGGCGGCAGCGGCAGCGGCGCGAGCGGCATCAGCCTTACGGCCGGCCCCGCCTTCTACTACGTCTACACCGGCAGCCAGCTCACCGCTGCACAGAAAAATTACTCCAACACCAGCGGCACTTTCTACCAGGAATGCAATAGCAGCATCGGTTCTACGCCGGGCAGCGGCGTGTTCACCGTGCGGCGCCTCTCCCCCACGCCCAGCACGACCCTCACGGTCGGTGGCGCCGCCGGCGGCACCACCCTGAAATTCAGGGTCACCAACGCCAGCACAGGCACCGACGCGAGGGTCCAGCAGATCGAACTCGCCGGCGCCGGCAACCTCGACATCATCAATACCAGCACCTCCACCTCGGGCACGGTCACCAATAGCTTGCTTGCCTCGAGGATCGCCGGCAGGATCAACGATTGCACGGCCGGCGGCTGCGACAGGACGGGCTACAGCGCCTTCGTAGGAACGGGGGCAGACGCGAACCTGGTCACCGTCAGCTGGGATGGCTCCGGCAGCAACCCCGGCCCCGACCCCTCCGTCTCGCATCTGGGGATGCTGGTGATCATCCTCGACCAGGGCAGCGCCACCTTCACCCTGGTACAGAACTGGACGAACTCCTCCAACACCACCACGGTAGACAGCATCATGGTCGGCGGCACGAACATCCTGCCGACGAGCGCGAGCGGCACAACCGCCAATGCGCTAGCAAGCGACATCCAGTCGAAGATCAGCGCCACCGGCTACTCGGCGACGGTGTCGGGCGCCGTGGTGACGATCCTCGGCCCGACCTCGGCCTCGAACGTGACGCCGGTGGTCGCCACGTCGGGCACGGCGCCGCTGTTGACGGTCACGGCGCTACCCTTCCCGGAAAGCGACCCCGCGCAGCTGCAGAATTTCGCCAACTGGTACAGCTACTACAGCAACCGCATGCTGATGATGAAGACGGGCGCCGGCCTCGCCTTCCAGAACGTCACCGACAAGTACCGCGTCGGCTTCCTGGCGATGAACAACAACGTGTCGCCCGGGATCCTTGGCGTCGATACCTTCACCGGCACGCAGAAGACCAACTGGTATGCCAAGCTCTACGCCGCCAACCCCGGCAATTCCACGCCGCTGCGCGAAATTCTTTCCCGGACCGGGCAGTATTACGCGCACCTGTTTGGCAGCGTCACCACCTACAAGGCGACCATCACGGTTGGTGGAGGGACAGCGACCGCGACTGCGGTGGACAGCATCACGGTGAACGGCGTTGAACTCATGAACGATTCGTCCGTGCCCAGCACCAGCAGCAATACCGTGGCGCAGAACGTCGCCAACCAGATCAACGCGAAGGAGGTGACCGACTTCGGCGCCACGGTCGCCAGCAACGTGATCACCATCACCGGACCGGCAACGGCGAACAGTTTCTTGCCGGTGATCACCACCTCCGGCGGCAGCAAGACGTTCACGCCCACGAGCTTTTCCGGCACCACGACCACCGCGCAATTGAACGGCATTACGCCGGCGGACCCGATTCAGTATTCCTGCCAGCAGAACTTCACCATACTGTCCACCGACGGCTACTGGAACGGCCCGAATACCTACAACCTGGCCAACGGCTCCGTTGGCCAGCAGGACGGCGCGGGGGTACCGCGACCGTTCAACGACGGCGCGCAATCGACGACCACCTATACCAATACCTATACGCGGACGACGTTCTCCCGGGCCGGCAGCGCCGAATCCTGCTCCAGCGGCCGGCCGCAGACGCAGACGCCGCAAATCGGCACCTGCACGACCACCGTGTCCGGCGGCAGTTGCACGCCCTCCAACTGGACCAGCAACGGCGCCACGACCTATTCGCCGACTTACCCGGTTTGCATCAGTTCAGGATCGATCCCGCCCGCGACCGCTGCCGCGCTGCAAGGCACGGTGGCAACCTCCGGATCCACGGGCGGGGTCTCCAATACGCTCGCCGACGTCGCCCAGTATTACTACCAGACCGACCTGCGCTCTCCTGCGCTGGGTAACTGCACCGGCGTGCTCGGCACCAGCGTGTGCGAAAACAATGTGTTCATCAGCGGCTCCGACAACAACCTGCAGCAGCACATGACGACCTTCACGCTCGGCCTGGGCGTGCGCGGCCAGATGGTGTATTCGCCGAGCTACCTGACCGACACCACCGGAGATTTCGTCGCCGTCAAGCTTGGCAGCACCGCCACCGGGGGAGTGTGCCCATGGCAGAGCAATAACGGCCAGCCTTGTAACTGGCCGACGCCGACCAGCGGTCAGTCGACGACCGTCGACGACCTGTGGCACGCGGCTGTCAACGGACGCGGGGCGTATTTCAGCGCCACCGACCCGTCGTCGCTCGCCAACGGCCTTTCCAACGCGCTGACCAGCATCAACTCCAAGGAAGGGGCGGCCGCGGCGGCCGCCACCAGCACGTTGAACCCGGTCGCCGGCAACAACTTCGCCTACGTCGCCAGCTACACCACGCTCAAATGGACCGGCAACCTGGAAGCGCGCGGCATCGACATCAATACCGGCGTGATCAACGAGAACGCCACCTGGTGCCTGGAAAACGTCCCGGCTTCCGCCTGCGTGGCGCCGAGCACCTTCGTTACCGATACCAGCGGCGGGGCCAATGCCCTGTACTGCGTGACGCCCGATGCGGTCGTCTGCGCCGGCGGCGAACTGGTCGGCACGGAGTGCCGGGTCCCGGCGGCGGCCGCCTGCACCGGCACCATGAACGCCAGGGTAACGGATAGCACCGATACCCGGGTGATCAAGACCGCCAATGCCACCGGCACCGCGCTGATCGACTTCGATGCGGCGTACGCGGTCGCCAATCCGAGCTTTTTCAGTGCGTCCGTGCTCGCCGGGATGAGCCAGTGGCCGCCAGCCTCCGACACGTCCACGGCCGCCGACTACTTCCGCGCCAATGCGATCGGCGCCAATCTGGTCGACTACCTGCGCGGGCGGAAGGGACATGAAATTGGCAGCGGCACGGTCGCCGCAAACGACCAGTTCTATCGCGCCCGCGAATCGGTGATCGGCGATGCGCTGGAATCCCAGCCCGCGTTCATCGGCGCCCCCATTTTCAGCTATCCGTACCCGGGCTACACGGAGTTCCTCGCCGCGCAGGCCAGCCGGCTCGGCAACGTCTACATGGGCACCAACGACGGCATGATGCATGCCTTCGCGGCCGAGAGCGGGATCGAGCGCTGGGCCTATGTGCCCAGCATGGTGATCCCGGACCTGTGGCGCCTTGCCGACAACCTCTACAAGGACCGGCACCGCAACTACGTCAACGGCAGCCCGATCACCACGGACATCTGCGTTGCCAACTGCAGCAATCCGGTCACCGGCACCCCGGCCACGGACCCTGTCTGGAAAACCATCATGGTGGCCGGCCTGAACGGCGGCGGGCGCGGCTTTTTCGCGCTCGATATCACCAGCCCCACGACGCCGATCTTGCTGTGGGAATTCACGACCACCGCCGGCATCGGCAAGACCAAGGACAACGACCTGGGCTACAGCTTCGGCCAGCCTGTCGTGACCCGCAAGGCCGACGGCACCTGGGTGGTGCTGGTCACTTCCGGGTACGACAACGGCACCGACAGCCCCTACAAGAGCGCGGGCAGCTTCATCCCCAATGCGCCGGCGGGCGACGGCAAGGGCTACCTGTACGTGCTGAACGCCGCCACCGGCGCGATCATCAGCAAGATTTCCACCGGCGTCGGCAGCGCCGGGGCGCCGAGCGGGCTGGCCAAGATCGCCGGCTTCAACGTCGAGCCCGGCGGCAACAAGGTGAGCTACGTCTACGGCGGCGACCTTTTGGGCAACCTCTGGCGCTTCGACATCAACGACGCAGCCACGACCGCCGCCATCGGCACCGGCTCGGCGTTCAAGCTGGCGACCCTGCTCGGACCGACGTCGGTCGCGCAACCCATCACTACCACGCCGATCCTGGGCACCATCGCGGGCAAGCGCATCGTCTACATCGGCACCGGCAAGTACCTGGAAGTCCCGGACCTGAGCACCACCACGGTCCAGACCCAGTACGCGATCAAGGACGACGATGCGACGACCACGCTGGTCAATGCGCGCAGCGCACTGGTGCAGCAGTTCCTGATCCCCAATCCGGACGGGACCGCCACGCGCCTGGCCGGGGCATCGGCTACGGCGACATCGCCGGGGACCAATACGGTCGATTTCTCCATCCAGCGCGGCTGGTTCGTCGACTTCCCGGAAAGCCGGGAGCGGGTGAACATCGACGCCAAGCTGGTGCTCGGTACCCTGATCGTGGCCACGATCGTGCCCTCGAGCACCGAGTGTTCGCCGGGCGGAAGCGGCTGGCTCAACTTCTTCGACTACCGGACCGGCGGCGCCGTCAACGCGCTCACGGGGCTCACGTCGGTGAAGTACGACTCCACCATCGTCGGCATCAACGTGCTGTTCATCGAGGGCAAGCCCATCGTCGAGGTGGTGACCTCGACGAATCCGACGCCCGAGAAGGACCCGAACGTGCAGTTCGCGGCGGCGGCGGCAGGATTCGCCGGCAAGCGGGTGCTGTGGCGGGAGTTGATCCCGCAGGATTGAGGCAGCGGACCCGGGCCGCGCGATGCGGCCCGGCGGCCGGCCTCAGGCCAGGCCGCGCGGCAGCGTGAACACCACGTGCTCGGCGATGCCCTCGAGCGGGCGCACGCTCTTCGCGCCCAGCTCCTGCAGGCGCTCGATCAGTTCGTTGACCAGCACCTCGGGCGCCGAGGCGCCCGCGGTCACGCCGACGCGCGGCTTGCCGGCGATCCATTCCGGCCG
>CAZGQB010000035.1:0-12870 GCA_964527055.1 uncultured Sulfuritalea sp. | reverse complement strand
GTGTTCTACGCCAATGTCCTGCTCTCCGGCGTCGTGCCGCAGATCGCGGTGATCTGCGGCCCCTGCGCCGGGGGTGCCGCCTATTCGCCGGCGCTGATGGATTTCGTCATCATGACGCGGCACAACGCCCACATGTTCCTCACCGGGCCGGAAGTGATCAAGGCCGTCACCGGCCGCGCGACGACCATGGCCGAGGTCGGCGGTGCCGAAATGCATGCCACGGTCAGCGGCAACGCCCATTTCATCGCCGAGGACGACCGCCACGCCATCGCCCTGGTCAGGCAACTGCTGTCCTATCTGCCGCCGAACAACACGGAGGACCCGCCGCACGACCTGGAGCTGGACATCGAGGAACTGGCCGACCCCGGCATCGACGATTGCATCCCGGACAGCCCCTCCGAGCCGCTGGACATGCAGGCGGTGATCCGCCGCCTGGTGGATGGCGGCGAACTGCTGGAAGTGCATGCCGGCTTCGCCCGCAACGTGATCGTCGGCTTCGCCCGCATCTGCGGCGTGGTGGTCGGCGTGGTGGCCAACCAGCCGCTGGTCATGGCCGGTGCGCTCGACCTCAATGCCGCCGACAAGGTCGCGCGTTTCGTGCGCACCTGCAATACCTTCAACATTCCGCTGCTGACGCTGGTCGATGTGCCGGGCTTCCTGCCCGGCGTCGAACAGGAACGCGGCGGCATCATCCGCCACGGCGCCAAGATGCTGTCGGCCTACGGCTCGTGCACCACGCCGAAGATCACCGTGATCCTGCGCAAGGCCTACGGCGGCTCGTATCTCGCGATGTGCAGCCAGGAACTCGGCGCCGACATGGTGTTCGCCTGGCCGACGGCCGAGATCGCCGTGATGGGCGCCGAAGCCGCGGTGCGGATCCTCTATCGCAAGGAGCTTGAAAAAGCCGGGGATCGCGAAGCCAAGGCCGCCGAACTGGCCCAGGAATACCGCGACGAGTTCGCCTCGCCCTATGTCTCGGCCCGCAATTTCTACGTCACCGACGTCATCGAACCGCAGGACACGCGCTGGATGGTCGCGCTGGCCCTGCGCAAGACCCTCGACAAGCGGGAACTCAGGCCGGCGAAGAAGCACGGCAACATTCCGCTGTGACGGAACAGGAAAGGACGCCGCCCCGTGCTGACCGCCTCCCTCATCAAATCCATCCAGGTCTTCGGCATCGCCATCGTGATTTCGGCAATCGTCGCCGTACTGATCAAGGTCATGGTCTGGGGCACCGCCCGCCTCGAAAAGGCGAAACCTGTCGAGGTGCCGCTGGGCGAGGTTTGCCCGATCGGGCCAGGTGTCCCCGAGGACGATGTTGCCGCACTGTCGGCGGCGATCTTCGCCATGATCGGACCGCACCACGTACTGCATATCGCAAGAACCGGCAGTCGCTGGGCGAGCGGCACGCGGGCCGCCCAGCATTCCCATGCAACCGGTCCCCGCTAGGGGAGCACACCAGGAGTAGACGATGCCCAGACATTTCAAAGTGACGGTGAATGGACGCGAATACGAGGTCTCCGTGCTGGAACTCGCTCCCGGTGAAGCGATGCCGGCGCCGCATGCAGCTGTCGGCGTCGCCGGCATCGCCACCGCCCCCGCAGCGCCACCGGTAGCCGCCAAGGCCGCCGCTGTCGCGCCAGCCACGCCGGGCGCGGCGGGCGATGTCGTCGCCGGAATGGGCGGCGTGGTGGTCGAAGTCCATGTCAATGTCGGGCAGAGCGTTGTCGCCGGAGACCGATTGCTGGTAATCGAAGCCATGAAAATGAAGTCGCCCGTTGTCGCCACCCGTGCCGGTCAGGTCACCCGCGTGCTGGTGGCGCCCAGGGATGCCGTCGAGGGCGGACAGGTGCTGGTGACGATCGAATGAGTGCCACGGGACGCCACCGAGCAATCCTTTCGGGCCGCAGGTCCCGGCGCCACGTAGGCCGCTTGCGGGCGCCGGGCTGAGTCGCATGGACGGCATCAACTTCCTCGAACTGTTTCAGGGCATCGCCACCCTGATGGCCTCCGAGCCGAAGATCATGGCCGGGCGCATCTTCCTGATGCTGTTGGGCTTCCTGCTGATCTACCTCGGTTCGAAGAGCGTCCTCGAACCCCTGTTGATGATTCCGATGGGGCTGGGCATGTCATCGGTCAATGCCGGCGTGATGTTCCTCGAAGCCAAAAAGATGGGCACGCTGTTCGTCGATCCATTGCTGTCCGACCCGATCGAACTGATGAACATCCTGCAGATCAACTGGCTGCAACCGATTTACACGCTGACTTTCAGCAACGGCCTGATCGCCTGCCTGGTGTTCATGGGTATCGGCGTCCTGCTCGACGTCGGCTATGTCATGGCGCGACCTTTCCAGAGCATGTTCATCGCGCTCTGCGCCGAGCTGGGCACCATCGCCGTATTCCCCATCGCCGTCGGCCTCGGCCTCACCGAGCGCGAGGCCGCGTCAGTGGCCACCATCGGCGGCGCCGACGGACCGATGGTGCTGTTCACCTCGCTGGTGCTGGCCAAGGATTTGTTCGTGCCGATCACGGTGGTCGGCTATCTGTATCTCGGCCTGACCTATGGCGCCTACCCCTACCTGATCAAGTGGCTGATACCCAGACACATCCGGGGCATCGACATGAGCAGCGACCGCGGCCCCCAAATCAGCCGTTCGCAGAAACTCATGTTCGCCGTCGTCGCCTGCACCCTGCTCTGCCTGCTGTTTCCCGTGGCGGCACCGCTGTTCTTTTCGCTCTTCCTCGGTGTCGCGGTGCGCGAAAGCGGCATAGCCGAATTTTCCAGGATACTTGGCGACACCTTCCTGTATGGAGCAACCTTCTTCCTCGGCCTGACGCTGGGCATTCTTTGCGAAGCCAATACGCTGCTTGAGCCGACTGTTCTGAAACTGCTCTTGCTGGGCATGCTGGCTTTGACGATCTCCGCGCTGGGCGGCATCCTGGGGGGCTACATCCTGTATTTCGGGACAGGCGGCAAATTCAATCCGATGATCGGCATTGCCGGAGTCAGCTGCGTGCCGACGACGGCCAAGGTAGTCCAGAAGCTCGCGACCGAAGCCAATCCTGGAGCGCTCATCCTGCCGCAGGCCCTGGGCGCCAATATCAGTGGCGTGATCACTTCAGCCATCATCGCCGCAACCTTCATTGCGCTGCTACGCCAGCCAGTCTAAAGATTTCCGGCGGGTGTGCGCGGCAGTGACAGGCGGCTGATCAGTCCCTCGATACCGCGCCAGAGCTTCGGCAGCAGCCAGACGGTGGCGATCACCAGCAGCAGCAGCAGGGCCAGCATCAGCCACGGGTGGGCGCACATCAGCCACAAGCCGGTCAGCACCACGACGTCTTCGCCGAAGGAGGCGGCGACGTTGCTGAAGGGCTCCGGCGAGACATTGATCATGGCGCGCGCGCCGGCCTTGGTGAAGTGGGTGCCGGCCGCCAGCGTGCCGCCCATGATCGCCATCGCCGCCTGCCATTCGACACCCTGGCCGCCGAACACCATGGCCGCCAGCGCGGCACCGGCCGGGATACGGATGAAGGTATGCACGGTGTCCCACACCGAATCCAGCAGGGGTATCTTGTCGGCAATAAATTCGACAGTCAGCATCAGGCCGGCGGCGCCCAGCACCCAGGGATGTTCGAGCAACCGCAGGCCCGGCGGCAGCGCGATCCAGCCCAGCCGGCCGGCCATGCCGACGACGAAGATCACCGTGTACAGGCGCAGGCCGGCGGCCCAGCCGAGCCCGGCGGCCAGGGCCAGCAGTCCGGCAAGGTCGAGGGGCAAATGGGCCAGATCCATCATCGATGCTCCGTCTTCAGGAAACCACGCACGTCGCCACTATAGCCGTTGGCCGAAATAGCTCAAGTCGCCGGGCGGCTAAACGTAGCTCGGATAGTGCGGGTCATACACATGCGCCTGCACCAGCGCCAGTATGTCTTCCGGCCGCGACTTGGCGGCCAGGCCGCGCTCGTAGGCCACTTCGGCAACCGCGACGGCGATCCGGGCCGACACGGCACGGGTATTCGACAGGGGCGGGAACAGGCTGCCCTGGTCGAGATCGGCCGACGTCACCTGCGCGGCGAGGGCCTGCGCCGCCACCAGGAACATCTCGTCGGTGATGCGCGTGGCGCCGCAGGCGATGGCGCCGAGCCCGACGCCGGGGAAGATGTAGGAGTTGTTGCCCTGGCGCGGCACCATCCGCCTGCCCTTGAAATCCAGCGGCAGGAACGGGCTGCCGCTGGCGAACAGGGCGCGGCCGTCGGTGCCCTGGTAGGCCTGCTCCGCCGTGCATTCGGCCTTGGACGTCGGATTCGACAGGGCGAAGACGATCGGGCGCTCGTTGAGGTCGGCCATCGCGCGCAGCACCTCCGGCGTGAAGGTGCCGCCCACGGCCGCGACACCGATGATCGCGGTCGGCTTCAGCGCATTCAGCGCGGCGAGGAAATCCGCGACCGGCGGATGCTCGTGGGCGTAGGGCAGCTTCTGCGCCGCCAGCCCTTCGCGCGACTTGACCACCAGGCCCTTGGAGTCGACCAGCCAGCAGTGCCGCCGCGCCTCGGCGGGATCCATGCCCGCGGCCATCATCGCCGCCACGATCAGGTCGGCAATGCCGGTCGCCGCCTCGCCGGCGCCGAGGAAGAGGAACTTCTCGTCGGCGAACGCGGTGCCCTTGACGCGTAGCGCGGAGAACACGCCGGCCAGCGCGACGGATGCGGTGCCCTGGATGTCGTCGTTGAAAGTGCAGATCCTGTCGCGGTATTTCTCGAGCAGGCGGAAGGCGTTGTGGTTGGCGAAGTCCTCGAACTGGATGATGACATCGTGAAACACTTCGCGCGCCGCGGTGATGAACTCGTCGATCAGTTCGTCATAGGCCGGGCCGGTGACGCGATGGCGGCGCAGGCCGACGTAATAGGGGTCGGCGAGCAGGGTTTCGTTGTTGGTGCCCATGTCCAGCGTCACCGGCAGGCAGAGCGCCGGATCGACGCCGGCGCAAGCGGTGTACAGCGACAGTTTGCCGACCGGGATGCCCATGCCGTTGGCGCCCTGGTCGCCGAGGCCGAGGATGCGCTCGCCGTCGGTGACTACGATGATGCCGGCCTTGAGCGGCCAGTTGCGCAGGATTTCGGCGATGCGGCCGCGATCGTCGATGCTGATGAACATGCCGCGCGGGCGCTGGAAGATGTGCCCGTAGCGCTGGCAGGCCAGCCCGACCGTCGGCGTGTAGATCAGCGGCATGATCTCGTCGACGTTGTCGCACACCACGCGGAAGAACAGGGCCTCGTTGCGATCGTGCAGGGAGCACAGCGCGACGAACTGCTCCAGCGCATCGGGCAGGCCGCGCAGATGCGCGAGAAAACGCGCCATCTGTTCGTCCTGGGTATGGATGTGCGGCGGCAGCAGGCCGCGCAGGCCCAGCACGTCGCGCTCGGCATCCGTGAATGCGGTGCCCTTGTTGCGCAGCGGATCGTGCAGCAGCCTTACCCCGTGCGGAACGGTGTCCGGGTTGATCTTCATGGCCGACTCCCTTGCTGCAGTTCACAATCTCCTGCGTGCCGGGAAACCCGGATGGCCTCCATGTGCCTATTTGCCGGCAAACACGGGCTTGCGCTTTTCCTTGAAGGCACGGATTCCCTCTTTATAGTCATGGCTATCGTACACAATCCGGCGCAAGCCCTGCACTTTTTCAAAGCCGCGCGGACTGACCGGTTTCGCCCCGGCCAGGACCCGCAGCTGTTCCTTCATGACGGCGATGCTCAGCGGCGCGTTGTTGGCGATGGTGGTCGCCATATCCAGCGTAAAGGCTTCGAGTTGTTCCGCCGCCACGACGTGGTTGATCATGCCGATGCGCTCCGCCCTCGCGGCCGAGATCGGCGCCGCGGTAAAGGCCAGTTCCTTGACCAGGCGCAGGCTGGCCGCGCTCATGAAGGTCATCATGCCGCTGACGTTGTAGGGCACGCCCAGGCGCGCCGGCGTGACGGCGAAGGTGGCATCGGGCGCGGCGATGATGATGTCGCAGGCCAGCACGGTTTCCACCGCGCCGCCCCAGACCCCGCCCTCGATCATGGCGATCACCGGCATGCGGCAGGTCTCGATGGTGCGCACCAGGTTGCGCAACGGATCGTCCCAGCCCAGCGGGTCGCGGCCGCCTTCGGGCAGTTCGCCGACGTCATGCCCGGCCGACCAGACCTTGACGCCGGGTCGCGCGCGCAGGATCGCCGCCCGCGCCGCAGCCTGCTCCAGCGCCTGCAGGGCGGAAATCACCTCGGCGACCAGGTCGTGGCTCAGGGCGTTGAGCTTCTTCGGGTTGTCCAGCGTGATGGTGCCCAGGTGTCCATCCTGGGTAATTTCGATGTGCTTCAAGCGCCTCTCCTCATCCCGACCGCCGGGCATCGCCAAGCCCATGCTAGGACGCCGTGGCCGTGCCGACAATTGCGGACATCCACGATACGGTTCCGCAACAAAGAATTTCATCGCCGACGTAAGCAACGGCAAGTCCGGGCGACTAAGCCATAATGCTCACTGGAGACCCCCATGCACGCCACCCTGCCCCACCTAGTTCAGTCGGATTTCCCTGCCCTCAAGCGGCGCGCCCTCGACACCTTGCAACTCAACCTCGGCTACCGCTGCAACCAGAGTTGCCTGCACTGCCACGTCAACGCCGGGCCGAAGCGCACCGAAGAGATGACTGCCGAGACCGTGGATGCGGTGATCGGCTTCCTCGCTGCCAATCCTGGCGTGCGCAGCATCGACCTGACCGGCGGCGCCCCCGAACTGAACCCGCAGTTCCGCCGCCTGGTCGTCACGGCACGCGAGCGCGGGCTGCGCGTGATCGACCGCTGCAACCTGACCATCCTCGAGGAGCCGGACTTCGATGACCTGGCCGACTTCCTCGCCGTGCATCGTGTCGAGATCGTGGCCTCGCTGCCCTGCTACCTGGAGGAGAACGTTGACCGCCAGCGCGGCAGCGGCGTGTTCGAGACCAGCCTGCGCGCGCTGCGTCGGCTGAACGCCCTCGGCTACGGCAACGAAGGCAGCGGCCTGCTGCTGAACCTGGTCTACAACCCGCAGGGCCCCAGCCTGCCGCCGCCCCAGGCCGCGTTGCAGGCGGACTACAAGCGCCATCTGGGCGAAACCTACGGCGTGGTCTTCAACGAACTTTTCACTCTCGCCAACATGCCGATCCAGCGCTTTGGCAGCATGCTGATCTCCAAGGGGCAATTCAACGCCTACCTGACCATCCTGCGCCGGGCCCATCGCGATGCCAACCTCGACGGCGTGATGTGCCGCACCCTGATCAGTATCGACTGGCAGGGCTATCTCTACGACTGCGACTTCAACCAGCAACTGGGACTGGCGATGAAAGGCCGTGGCGGCGAACGCCTGCACATCACCCGGGCCACCGCGATGGCCATCGAAGAGATGCCGATCCAGGTTGCCGAGCACTGTTACGGCTGCACCGCCGGTCAGGGATCGAGTTGCGGCGGCGCGCTGGGCCACGACACCGCCCCGGCACCGAGCTGCGGCGGTTGAAAGGAGGGCACATGACGGGAAAGCTGAGCGGCATAGAGGCCTGCGTCTTCGACGCCTACGGCACCCTTTTCGACTTCAACACGGCGGCGGCCGGAGCCCGCGACGAGTTGGGGTCCGACTGGCAGAAGCTCTCCGACCTGTGGCGGCTGAAGCAATTGCAATACACCTGGTTGCGCGGACTGGCCGGCCACCACGCCGAGTTCTGGAAAGTCACCGGCGATGCGCTCGACTTCGCCCTGGCGCAACTGGGGATCGTGCGCCCCGGCCTGCGCGAGCGGCTGATGCAGCTCTACCTGCGGCTTGGCGCCTTTCCCGAGGTGCCGGCGATGCTGCAGCAGTTGAAGCTGCGCGGCATCAAGCTGGCGATCCTGTCCAACGGCAGCCCGGCGATGCTGGCCGCGGTGGTAAGCAATTCCGGCCTGGACAATGTTTTCGATGCCGTGCTCTCGGTCGAGGAGGTCGGCGTGTTCAAGCCGCATCCTTCGGTCTATGCGCTCGCTGCGCAACGCCTGGCACTGGCGCCCGAAAGCATCTGCTTCCTCTCGTCCAACGGCTGGGACGCCTTTTCGGCCAAGGCCTTCGGCTTCCGGGTACTCTGGTGCAACCGCTTCGGCCAACCCGCCGAACGGATTCCGGATACGCCGGACGGCGAGATCACGGACTTGTCGGCGCTGCCGGATCTGGTCTAGCCGTGGCGGCGGAGCGCCGCGCCTGCGGCGAAGGAAAACATCAGTAGCTTCCCTCGGCATCCCACATCTGCGGGAGGAAACGAACCACGCGGTTGCGCCCGCCCGACTTCGCCTTGTACAGCGCTACATCGGCGTATTTCACGACCTGCCAGAAAGTGTCGGCATCTGTGGGAAACTCGGAAACGCCGATCGAAATCGTCTTGCACAGGATGCCGCCGGGCAGCGGTATCTTGGTCGCCTCGATTTCTGCGCGAATCTTCTCGGCGACGGTCAGCGCCGTCTCCGCTGCCGTGTCGGTCAACACCAGCAAAAACTCCTCGCCGCCATAGCGCACCGCCATATCGGAAGCGCGCAAGCTGCGCACCAGGAGATCGGCCATGGTCTTGATCACCTTGTCCCCCGCTTCATGGCCATGGGTATCGTTGACCTGCTTGAAGAAGTCCAGATCGAGCATCAGCACAGAGAACGGGCTCTTGCGCCGCTGGCTGCTGCTGACCAGGGCGCCGACATAATCCTCGAGGAAGCGCCGGTTGTACAGGCCGGTCAGCGGGTCGCGCAAGGCATTCTCGCGCAGGTGCTCCATCAGGCGCTTGGCTTCGAGCACCGGCCCTGCCTCGCGCAGATAAACGCCGATGAAAGGCACCATCTCCGCCGCCAGCGGGGCTTCGACGCTACCAACGACGATCTGCACCACGCAACTGGTCGTCCCCGACTGGTTGATCGGCAGGCAGATGTGGGTGTCGCCCGCGGCGGTGGGACGGAACATGGTACATAGACCAGGAAACTCGACGGCATTCACCTCGTGCCCGGTGCGGCGGGCGCGACAGGAGCCGGCGTCGACCATTACCTCCGGGTCGCAATGGCGGCAGGTGGCGCCTGCCTCGCCATCGATCGAGATCGCCATCATGCGATTCTTGCTGGGAGCGACCTCATAAATCGAAAAGCGCTTGAAGTGATACTTGTCCTGCAACGTATCCGCAAGGCGCTGGTAGATTTCACGCTTGGTCTGGTCCCCCTCGATGGCCTGCTTGAACTGCGAGACTTCGACCAGGCTTTCCACCAGTTCGGTGGTGTGCGCCAGCTGGTTGCCTCCTTCTTTGGCCCGATGATCCATCAACTGCCCGACCCGGGTACGGATGGTGTTGACCTCGCGTTCAAGAAACTCCATCAGGCGATTGATATTGACCGCGATCTCGCCGACTTCATCGGAGCTGTGGCGGCGCACGCGGCCCGAAAAATCACCTCCCACCGCGCGCGAGGTAACCTCCCGCACCGCATGCGCCGTTTGCGACAGCGGGTTCATCATGCGCCGCGCCACCGCCAGCGCGATCAGCGCCGCAACCAGGACCGCCGCGCTGATCATGATCACCGCGATGGCACCCTGGCGCCGCACTTCGGCGAACGGAATATCCACCGTCACGGCGCCCAGCACCGTCCCGGCGGTCACGGCATGGCATTGCAGGCAGTTGGGCAAGCCCTGGTCGCTGGCAACATAGGGAATCACGGCGTGAAACACCAGCGTGCCATCGGCGTCGACCAGCTCGAATACTTCCCTGCCGGTCGCCAGAACCGACTTGACGTCTTCCTTGGCAGTCGCTTCTCCAGGCAGGCCCGGGCCGAACTGGCTGATCACTGCCGGGCTGCGGGTCACCCGAACCTGATTCACCCCGGGTACGCCCGCAAGCCGGGCGAGGAACTGCTGGCGCTTGCCGATGGTTCCGTTGATCATGCTTTCGGTCAGGCCCACCTTGACGGCCTCGGCGACCGACCTTGCATGCCGTTCGGCGGTATAGATCGAGAACTGGCGAAAACTCAAGGCGGACAGCAGGGTAAGCACTGCCACCAGCACGAACAGGATTCCGGCGGAGACCAACAGCATCTTGGTCATGAGTTTCACGGCGGATCCCTTCCCGGTTCGCCGGCGGATGCGCTCAGCCTCGCCGGAAGGCAATCCGGACACAGGCAGGCAGGCACCGTGGCACCTGTCCCCGCTGGTGCCGGAACCGCGATGAGCGGCGGCAAGGCCGCACACCAGCATTCCGCATCGCCGCTTTCCATGCCGCAGCGGAACGCCTTGCCGCATTGCGGACAGACGCTGGTGGTCCGCGCCTGTTCCGCCCTCACGGGATACCGCCGCTGCCGAAGCGACGGCAGGCCGCGCGCAGCACCGCCATCTGGCGTCGGTAGTTGTTGCAGCCTGCACAGATCAATACATGCAGGCGCAGGCCGAGTCGCTCGGCAAGTCCGAGCCGGCGATCCTGCTCCTGCGACATCAGTTCGGTCGCCTGTCGGCAGCTCAACATTTCAGGTTTCCGTTCCGGCAAACCAGCTCGTCTCGAGACAGGTGCGCAGACCAAGCCGCGCGCGGTGCAGCACCACCCAGCAATTGGACGAATTGATGCCGGATTCCTTGCAGATCTCGTCGGTCTCGAAGCCGAGGAATTCGCGCATCATGAATACACGGGCGGTCTTCGCCGGCAGACGGTCGAGGCAGGCTTCGAACACCTTCCAGAACTGCTGCTGCTCGAAAGACGCTTCGGGGTCTGCCCAGCGCCCGGGTCGCGCCGAATCCTGCCAGTGGCCGCGCCGATCGAACAGCGAGTCAGCCAGCAGTTCGTCGCCGGCTTCGTCGGCGGCCAGCGAACTGGCCGGAATCTCGCGGCCCTGGCCGCGGATGATGTCGATGATCTTGTTGCGCAGGATGGAAATCAGCCAGGTCTTGTAGGACGAGCGGCTTTCGACGCGATGACTGCCGGTCAGGGCCGCCAGCAGCGTCTCCTGCACCGCGTCCTCGGCCGCGCCGGCGTCGCGCAGCTGCAGGCGCGCGAAGCGCAGCAAGTCCGGGCGCAATGCATTCAGCTCGCTTTGGCGATCAAGGTCCATGGCGTACGTCGCGAAGGGAAGTTGCGTATTTTGACCCAACATCGGGAACTTCGACAAATACAATCCACTCTGTAAGTTATCGCCTCGCCGGGCGACCAAGCAACAGGAATGCAAACACACCGGGCAATCACCAACAGGGTTCCCGCCGACAACAGGAGGTCAAGATGAACCGTCGCAACTGGATTGCAGGCCTTTCCGGCCTGTTCGCCACCGCCGCAGTGCCGTTCGGCGGTATCGGCAACGCGCATGCCGCGACACGGTTTCCGCTCGCCAAACCGAAGGACGAATGGAAAAAGCTGCTGGCACCGGATGCGTACCGGGTACTGTTCGAGGAAGGCACGGAGCCGGCCGGCAGCAGCGCGCTGAATGCCGAAAAGCGTCCCGGCACCTTCATTTGCGCGGCCTGCAACCTGCCCCTGTTCGACGCCGCACACAAGTACGAAAGCGGCACCGGTTGGCCAAGCTTCTGGCAACCGCTGCCGGGAGCGATCGGAACGTCCACCGACTTCAAACTTATCTATCCGCGCACCGAGTACCACTGCTCGCGCTGCGGCGGGCACCAGGGCCATGTCTTCAACGACGGACCGAAGCCCACGGGCAAACGCTACTGCAACAACGGCGTCGCGCTGAAGTTCGTGGCGAGGACCGAAACCTTGCCGGCACTTCGGACATGAGCCCGCTCCTGAAGACCGCTCTCGCGATGGCCGCGGTCATCGCGACAACTGCCCGCGCTGCACCGCCCGCGGCCCCTGCGCCGGTACCTGCGGGTGCCGCCACCGCGATTTTCGCCGGCGGCTGTTTCTGGTGCATCGAGAAGGATTTCGAAAAGCTGCCCGGCGTGATCGAGGTGGAGTCCGGCTATACCGCCGGGAAAACATCCAACCCAAGCTACGAGCAGGTCAGTTCCGGCAGCACCGGCCACACCGAAGCCGTGCGGGTGATCTACGATCCGAAAATAGTCAGTTACCCGCAGTTGGTCGACTACTTCTGGCGGCATATCGACCCGACGGTCAAGGACCGCCAGTTCTGCGACGTCGGCAGCCAGTATCGCAGCGGCATCTACTGGGCCAACGAGACCGAGCGCAAGGCCGTCGAGTCAAGCCGCGATACGCTGATCAAGAGCGGAAAGTTCAAGACCATCCACACCGAACTGGCGCCGGCCACCACCTTCTGGCTGGCAGAGACTTACCATCAGGACTACTACAAGAAGAACCCGATCCGCTACAACTACTACCGTACGGGGTGTGGCAGGGACGCGCGGGTCGAGGAAGTCTGGGCCGGCAAGTAAGCCGACGCCCCTGCTCACTGGCCACCCGGGCCGCCCCTGTTCGGATTCTGCTTTAGAATCAGGGTTTCAACGTTTTTACCGGGTGCAAGTGATGTCGATACGCAAACTCGTCGTCGCCAACGGAATTTCCTATGTCGAAATCCCGGCGGCCGGGCTTTACCTGCTTTGCGGATCGCCCGCCGACAGCGTCAAGCATCTGTTGCGCCGCGGCATCATCCAGACCACCGAGCAGAACGGCATCGCCTTCGAAAACGGTCCGAACGCAATTCTCCTGTCGGACACCATGGTGCAGAACGGACACCTGTGCAATGTGGCCGAATTCCCTATCCTGCAGATGCTCTACCGCCAGGGCATGCTGATCCCCAACCATCCGAACAACACCGGCAGGAAGCCTACGCTGATCGGCACCCCGGAACAGCTGGCTGCGCAGTTGCGCTACATCCACCGCGGCAACTACGGGCTGATCTCGGCCGAGGAAATGGTCA